>JANNTF010000228.1:0-16260 GCA_031403455.1 Alphaproteobacteria bacterium
TGCGGCCTTTGCCGCTGGCGACCACGGCTCCCAGATCCTGCTCGATCCCGGCGGCCAATGCGCCGCGTTGCTGGGGCTCACCGAGCCGGCGTCGATCGTCGCCGATCGCCGGCTGCGCAGCCTGTGCACCATGCCGATCGATGATCCAGCCGCGCATGCCGATCGCTTGATCGACTACGTCGCAGGCCTGCCGCGCCCGCAAGCCGCGACATCTGCCGCCGGCACCGCCCCGGTCCTTGTCGTCCCGCGTATCTTCGAGCCCGAACTCTGCGCCGCGCTGATCGCGCATTACGACGCGCAGGGCGGCGAGGATTCCGGATTCATGCGCGAGGACGCGGCAGGCCGCACGATCGGCATGATCGATCATCGCTTCAAGAAGCGGCGCGATTGTCTGATCGACGCGAGCGACCTGCGTGACGCCGTGCGCAATCGCGTGCATCGGCGGCTCGCACCCGAACTCGCCAAGGCGTTCAATTTCGCGGCGACGCGCATCGAGCGCTATCTGATCGCCTGCTACGATTCCGGCGAGGGTGGATATTTCCGTCCGCATCGCGACAACACCACCCGCGGCACCGCGCATCGCCGCTTCGCCGTCACGCTCAATCTCAACGCCGAGGCGTATGACGGCGGCGATCTGCGCTTTCCCGAATACGATGATCGCACCTATCGCGCGCCGACCGGCGGCGCCGTCGTGTTCTCCTGTTCGCTGCTTCATGAAGCGCTGCCGGTGCGGCGCGGCCGGCGCTTTTGCGTGCTGCCCTTTCTCTACGACGAAGCCGCGGCGAGCTTGCGCGCGGCCAATGCCGAGTGCTTGCTCGACCCTGTGTTGCAAGACATCGCACGCAAGACAGCCTGAGAGCGCAGCCCGCACATTCATTCGGCGAGCCTTAAGAAGTTCTCCCCGTTATCCACAGCCGCGCCACGCGACACATCGCCGTCGATCTCCTGTAGCGTCCGCCGAGTTGTCGTGAGGGGGGCGTGTGAGACAGGCAGACCAAATTGCGCCGGGCATGACATCCATGCCGCCGCGCGACCCGAGCGCCGCGGTCAGCGCGTTGCGCCTGCTCTGGGATTCCAAACGTGGTGATCGGGAATTGCCTGACCGGGTCGACTTCCGGGTGGAGGAGCTGGCGCGCTGGCTCGGTCGACTCAATCTGCTGTCGCTGCGCGACGATACCGCCCGCTTCGACGTCTACGGCACGCTGAATAGCCGAGACCTCGGCCTCGAGATGACGGGCCTGACGCTCGATGATCTGCCGCTCAACGTGCGCGCCATCACTGTCGCTGGCATCCAGCGTGTCCTGCGTGAACGCGGCCCGGTGTTCGAGACCATTCGGCTGCAACTGCAATCCCGCATGCGAACCTATGATCGCCTGCTCCTCCCACTTGCGGGCGCCAATGGCGAGATCGAGAAGATCCTCGTCCTGATCGATAGCCCACGTGAAGAGCGGACACCCGAACCCCGCTGGCGCACGCGCCCGCTTCCCCACGCCCACGCACCCGCGCCCTGAGCCGCGACCCCGTCCTGCTCGAGTAGACTTGGCAGGTATCCGCGCTTACGAGCGCGGCAACAGATCACTACTCTCGTTGAGGATCTCGAAGTAGCGGGTTTAGACGAACAGGTGCCGGACAGGCCTTCCAGCCGACCGAAATGGCGGCCGAAGCTCGCCTATCGATCCGCCATACAATGCGGGTCGCAGCATCGCGCGTGAGGGTCTCTAGACGACCTGCTAGTGTCGCGCGCCGCTTCACCCCTCGTCCGGATCCGATCATGACCGCGCCGAATTTCACGACTCGCCCCGAGATCGCCGGCACGTTCGGCGTTGTCGCCTCGACGCATTGGATCGCGAGCCAGGTCGGCATGGCGGTCCTGGAGAAAGGCGGCAATGCGTTCGACGCGGCGGTCGCCGCGGGCTTCGTGTTGCAGGTGGTCGAGCCGCACATGAACGGGCTGGGCGGCGACGCCGTCATCCTCATCAAGCCGGCGCGAGCCCCGCGCCCGATCACGATCTGCGGCCAGGGGCCCGCTCCCGCCGGCGCCACGATGGCGCATTATCGCGCCGAGGGTTTCCAGGTCATGCCCGGCACCGGCCTGTTGGCGGCCTGCGTGCCCGGCGCCTTCGATGCGTGGATGGTGATGCTGCGCGATCACGGCACCATGACGCTCGCCGAAGTGATGGCGCCGGCGATCGGCTACGCCCGCGACGGCTATCCGCTGGTCGCCGGCGCCGCCGGTGCGATCGGCAGCGTCGCCGCGTTGTTCATGACGGAGTGGCCGAGCTCGGCCGAGCTGTGGTTGCCGGGCGGCAAGCTGCCGCTGCCGGGACAGATCCATCGCAATGTCGATCTGGCGGCGACGCTCACGCGCCTGGTGCGGCTTGGCGCCCAGGCCGGGCCCGATCGCGAGCGACAGATCGACGCCACGCGGCGCGCCTATTGCGAAGGTTTCGTCGCCGAGACGCTCGAGGCCTATGCGACGAAGACCGCTGTCATGGATGCTTCGGGACGGCGCCACACGGGCGTGCTCCGGGCATCCGACATGGCCGGCTGGCGTGCGCGATGCGAAGCGACGGTGAGCGTCGATTACCGCGGCTGGTCGGTGTTCAAGGCCGGGCCGTGGAGTCAGGGCCCGGTCATGCTGCAGGTGCTGAAGCTGCTCGAGGGCTATGACCTCGGCGCGATGGATCCGGTCGGCGACGAATGGGTGCACACGCTCGTCGAAGCGATGAAGCTCGCCTATTGCGACCGTGAATCCTGGTACGGCGAGACCGACGAGGGGCGTGTGCCGATCGACGCGCTGCTCTCCGATGCCTATGCGGCGCAGCGCCGCACGCTGATCGGGCCGCGTGCGTCGCGCGAGATGCGGCCCGGGACGCCCGACGGGCGCAACCCGAATTTCCCCGACTACACGATCGTCGCCGCCGATGGCGCGGTCGGCGGTGGCGAGCCCGCACGTGCGGAACAGGAAAGCTACGACCGTTCCGGTGGCGTGGCCCGCCTCGCCGCGACGCGCGCCGCGCGCGGCCCCGCCGAGGGCGACACCTGCCATCTCGACGTCATCGATCGCTGGGGCAATGCGGTCGCGGCGACACCGTCGGGCGGCTGGCTGCAATCCTCGCCGACGATCCCGGGTCTCGGCTTCTGCCTGGGCACGCGCGCGCAGATGTTCTGGCTGCAGGAGGGTCTGCCGTCGTCGCTGCGTCCGGGCGCGCGGCCACGCACGACGCTGACACCGACGATGGCCAATCGCGGCGACACATGGATGGCCTTCGGCTCGCCGGGCGGTGACAACCAGGATCAATGGATCGCGCAGTTCTTCCTGCGCCATGTCGATCACGGCCTCAATCTCCAGGCCGCCATCGATACGCCGCAGCTGCAAAGCGACCATTGGCCGAATTCCTTCGCGCCGCGCCAGGCGGCGCCGGCGAAGCTGCAGATGGAAGGCCGCTTCCCCGCGCAGACCATCGACGCCCTGATGCGCCGTGGGCACGACGTGAAGCTCGTCGGCGATTGGACTCTCGGGCGCAACTGCGCGGCCTCCACCGACGGCCAGATTCTCAAAGCCGCCGCGACGCCGCGCCTGCAGCAAGCCTACGCCGTCGGGCGCTGAGCGGCGACGCACGCATGACGACCGCACGCGATCGCACGGAGCGCTGCATCGCCGCGATCGCGCGGCTCGATCCGCGCTTGCGCGCCTTCATCACGCCGATGCCGGACATGGCGCGGCGCCAGGCCACGCAGATCGATGCGGCGACAGGCGTGCTCGGTCCCGTCCACGGGCTGGTGATCGCGGTCAAGGATTGCGTCGATATCGGCGGCGTGCGCGCCACCGCCGGTTCGCGGTTCTTCCAGGACCGCATCGCGAGCGTGGACTCGACCGTGGTCGCGCGGCTGCGCGCAGCCGGCGCGATCCTGATCGGCACCACCAATCTGCACGAGTTCTGCTTCGGCGGCACCACGCAGAACGCCCATTGGGGCGCCTGCCGCAATCCATGGGACATCGCGCGCATTCCCGGCGGATCGAGCGGCGGCTCGGCGGTCGCCGTCGCCAGCTTCATGGCCGAGGCGGCGATCGGCACCGATACCGGTGGCTCGATCCGCGGCCCGGCCTCGATCAACGGCATATCAGGATTGCGACCGAGCTTCGGCAGCGTGCCGTGCACCGGCACGTTTCCCGTGAGCCCGCCGCTCGACATTCCGGGTCCGCTGGCGCGCAACGTGCTGGATCTCGCCCTGATCTTCACCGCGATCGCCGGTCACGACCCCGCCGATCCGTTCAGCCCTAGGCATGCGCCGCCCGAAGTCCTGCGCTCGCTCGGCGCCGGCGTGGTGGGGCTGCGGATCGGCATGCCGCGCAATCATTATTTCGACGGCGCGCCGGACGACATCACCGCATGCGTGATGGACGCGGCGCGCGTGCTCGAACGCCACGGCGCGCAGCTGGTCGATGTCGAGATCCCGCATGCCGAGGAAGCGCCGCAGAACGTCCAGCGCATGATCTTCGCCGATGCCGCCGCGCTGCATCGCGAACGCCTGGCCACGCAGCCGGAGCTGTTCGATCCGCTGGTGCGCGAGCGTCTCGCGCCCGGCCTCGAGTTGCGCGCCGTCGACTATGCGGCCGCCTTGCGCTGGCGCGAGGCGTTCAGTCACGGCATCCGGCAGCTCTTCGCCGGCACGATCGATCTCGTGCTCTCGCCCAGCGTGGCCACGCATGTGCCGCGCGCCGACGATCAGCGCAACGTCATCGCCGTCACCGCGGCGATCACCAAGAATTCCTGGGGCTGGGCCGCCGCGGGCCTGCCCGCGCTCAGCGTGCCCTGCGGTTTCTCCGGGGATGGCATGCCCGTCGGGCTGCAGCTGGCCGCCGCGCCGTGGCGCGACGATCTCGTGCTGCGCGCCGGCTTCGCGTTCCAGCAGGCTAGCGATTTTCACGCGCGTCGGCCGCCGCTCGCGGCTTGATCGCGCCGCTCTCCGTTCCTTGCCCGGCCGCGGCGGCGACGTCATAGTCCGCGCCAGCCATGACCTATGCGACGATCTTGCTCACGATCGCGGAATGCGTCGCCACGATCACGCTCAATCGTCCGGACAAGCTCAACGCTTTCACGGATGAGATGCATGCCGAGCTCGGCGACGCGCTCGATCATGTCGCACGCGACGGCGCGCGTGTCCTGGTCCTGACGGGTGCGGGGCGCGGCTTCTGCGCCGGTCAGGATCTCGGCCAACGTCGCGGCGGCGAAGCGCCCGATCTCGGTGCGACGCTCGACCAGTTCTACAACCCGCTCATCCGCCGTCTGCGCGCCTTGGAGATGCCTGTCATCGCGGCGGTCAATGGCGTGGCCGCCGGGGCCGGCATGAGCCTCGCCTTGGCCGCCGACATCACGATCGCGGCGCGCTCCGCCAGCTTCCTCCAGGCCTTCGCCAGAATCGGTCTGATGCCGGATGCCGGGTCGACCTGGATCCTGCCGCGCCTGGTCGGCCCGGCGCGGGCACGCGGACTCGCCTTGCTGGCGGAGAAGATCTCCGCCGAGCAGGCCGAAGCCTGGGGCCTGATCTGGCGGGTTGTCGACGACGACGCCTTGATGCCCGAGATCGGCGCGCTGGCCGTGCGGCTCGCCGCCGCGCCGACCCTCGCGCTGGCGCGCATCAAACGCGCGTTGGATCTCGCCGAGGAGAATACGCTCGACGAGCAGCTCGAACAGGAGCGGCGCTTTCAGAGCGAACTCGGGCGCAGCGCGGATTACCGCGAAGGCGTCGCCGCTTTCTTCGACAAGCGGCCGCCGGCCTTCGCGGGACGATGACCGCGCCGCTTTCCAAGGACCTGCCGGTCGGCGTGGTCGGCGCCGGCACGATGGGGGCGGGCATCGCGCAGATCGCGGCGGTCGCCGGCCACCCCACGATCCTGATCGGCACGCCACCCGAAACCCTGGACGCCGCGCGGGCCGCTTTGGCCAAGGCGCTCGACATCCTGGTCACCAAGGGTCGCCTGCCGGCGAGCGAACGTGCGCCGACGCTGGCGCGGCTCGTCATGTCGGGCGCGATGGCCGCGCTCGCGCCGGCGCGGCTGGTGATCGAGGCCGTTCCCGAGGACATGGCGATCAAGCACGTCGTCCTGCGCCAGATCGAGGCCGTGGTGGCGCCCGATGCGATCATCGCCAGCAACACGTCGGCCCTGTCGATCGCCGCGATGGGGCGCGTGCTGGCGCGACCCGAGCGGCTCTGCGGCCTGCATTTCTTCAACCCCGCGCCGCTGCTGCCGCTGGTGGAAGTCATCACCGCGCCGCTGAGCGCGCGCTCGGTCGTGGATACGGCCTTCGCGACGATGCAGGCCTGGGGCAAGATTCCCGTGCGCTGCCGCTCGACTCCAGGCTTCATCGTCAATCGATGTGCGCGGGCATTCTACGCCGAAGCGCTGCGCACGCTTGCCGAGCAGGCCACCAACCCGGCGACGCTCGACGCCGTGATGCGCGACGCGGGCGGGTTTCGCATGGGGCCGTGCGAGCTCATGGATCTGATCGGCCACGACATCAATGTCGCGACCACCGCGACGATGTCGGGAGCGATGTTCGGCGATCCACGCTATCGCGGTTCACCGCTGCAGAAGGAGATGGTCGAAGCCGGATTGCTCGGCCGCAAATCCGGCCACGGCTTCTACAGCTACGCCGCGAACAGCCCGCGCCCGGCGCCCGACGATGCACCGCCGGGTCCGACACCGGAACGCGTGCGCATGGCGGGCGCCGGCGCCGCGGTCGCATCCCTCGCCGCGCGCGCGCGCAGCGCCGGGCTTGCCGTGGAGACGAGCGACGGCGATGGCCGGCTGGTCATCGACGGCGTGCATCTCGCGCCGAGCGATGGCAGGCCGGCGAGCCTGCGCGGCGATGTCGACGCGCTGTTCGATCTCTGTCTCGATCCTGCCACGGCGACGCGCATCGCCTTCGCCGTCGGTGATCACGCGCCCGCCGCCGCGGCGTCCATCGTCGCCGGATTCTTCCGCACGCTGGGTCTGAACGCCCATCGCGTCGACGACATTCCGGGGCTGCTGGTCACCCGCGTGGTGGCGACGCTCGCCAACGAGGCGCTCGACGCCGCGCATCAGGGCATCGCCAGCGAAGCCGATATCGATCTCGCGATGGTCAAGGGCGTGAACTACCCGCTCGGTCCGATCACCTGGGCATCACGGATCGGCTTCGGCCGCACCCTCGCGATCATGGAGAATCTGCAGCGCGTGACCGGGGATGATCGCTATCGCCCGTGCCTGCGTCTGCGCCGGCGCGCGGCGGCGGCGCGCGCGTCATGAGCGTCCGGCCGCGCGCCTGAGCGATGGCAAGCGATCGCGCGGCACTCCTGCGTGAGCTCCGAAGCGAGCATCGCCGGCGCGTGTTCGATCGCTTGGAGCGGCGCAACACCGGGTTCACCACGCTGTTCGGCGCGCTCCTCGCCTTCGCGCTCGTCTTCTTCGCGTTGGTGCGGGTTCCGTATATGCGGCTGGGCGAGGTGCAGGCGACGCTGGGCGCGCGCGTCATCGCGCTCAACGGGGAAGTCAACCTGGCCATCCAGCGCATCATCACGCTGCGCACCCAGGTCGAGGTCATGTCGGAGCTGCGCGACGAGGCGCGCACGGCGCTCGCGGCCGCGGCCGATCCCGCCGAGCGCGTGCGCAAGACGAGTGAACTCAACGCCGTCGAGAGCGAGCTCGCCGACGGCTATCGCCGGGTGGAGGAAGAGGAAGCCGCGCTCGACAAGCGCCGCAGCGATGTCGAAGCGCAGCGCAAATCCACCGACGATGAGCGCGGCCGGATCGCCGACCGCCTGCGCTCGATCCAGACGCCGTTCGGCCTGATGCCGATCGGCGCGAGCGACGGCCTGCTCGCCTTCCCCATCGTGATCGCGATCGGCTTTCTGATTGCCAGCCTGCTGCTCGCCGACGCCGCGCGGCTGAAGCGCGAGTTTCGGCGGCTCTGCCGCGACGCCGATCCCGACGGCGATGTCACCGATGATGGCGAGCTGATGCTCGTCGCGCCGCTGTGGTTCGATGCCGCCCGGCCGGCCCTGCATCGACTGGGTCTGCCGGTCGTCTATGCCTGCCCGGCCGCCATCTTCTTCGGCTCGGTGACGCTGATCCTCATCGACTGGCGGATCGCGGCGACGCCGCTGGCGACCGTCGACATGCAACGCATCTACGCGATCGCCTACATGATCGCGCTGGGCATGTTGATGATCGGACTCTGGCGCGTGGGGCAGGCCTTCGCGCGACCCGCGAGCGCGGATACGCTTCCTGACCGGTGAGTTGGCCGACTGCACCCGGTCAGGAAGCGTGTCGCCCGTAGGCCGAGCGTCGGATGGCGCAGGGACTCAGGCGACTCTGACGGCGCGCTCGCGCCTGAGATGACTCGCGGCGACGTGGGTCGTCAGATCCGCATCACTGCCCAGCAAGCGCACGAGTTGGCTGAAACACTGCCGGGCTGAAACGGCCTGGTCGCTCCAGACATGAAGCTCCGCGGTCCGGAGCCGCGCAGGCCGGGCGTCGCGACGCCCCGAGAGAGCGGCCATCGCGAGCGCGCGGACTCGCTCAGCGATGGCCTGGTCGGCACGCGGGGAGGCACCACGCGGACCGACGTCCACAATGACGAAGCGCTGGGTCGACAGCGCGATCAGGAATCCGGTCGCTCCGCACGCGGCCATCGCGGCGGCGGCGGCGGCACGCGGCCCGGTTTCGAGAAACTCCAGAGCGACGAGCGAGATGCGAACGGGGCTGAGAGCGAGCAATTCAATCATCCGATCGAGCGCCGCTGCACCCGATTCCGTGGTCACCGGACTCGTCGAATATGCCGTCTCGACCGAGCCGGTCGCCGCATTCTCCGCCGACATCGCGAAACCAAGATCCATTGCCACCACCATCATCTGCCGACGAAACCGGGCCACACGAGACCCTTCCGTCACTCGATGACCGAACCCTAGAAGCGGTCGCGCGACCTGGGGTGCGACAAAGCTGTGATCCCAGGCGCGCTGCGATCTCAATACGTTGATAGATGGATCGAGGCTTCAGCCGGTGTGTGCGAGCGGCAGGCGAATGGCGACTCGCAGGCCGCGCGGCGTGCCGTTCTCCACGCCAACCGTGCCGCCCATCACTTCGACATTGCGTCGCACGATGTTCAGTCCGAGCCCGAAATGAGCCTCCTCCGCGCGTTCGCCAGCGCCGATGCGCGTCGAATAATAGCGCGCGAAGACCCGCGCCTTGTCGGCTGGATCGATGCCGGGGCCCTCGTCGCTGACGGTGACCTCCGCGCGATTGTGTTTGCGCGCGAGGTTGACGGAGATCCTGGAGCCGATGGGAGAGAAATCGATCGCGTTGTCGATCACGTTCTCGATCGCCGTCTCGAACAGATCGGCGCTGACATGCGCGATCAGGCCGCGCTCGAGCCGCGTCTCGAGGATCAGCCCGCGCTGGCGGATCAGCTCGTGGTAGCCGTTGAGCAGTCGCTCGAGGGTCAACGATACGTCGAGATCGC
Source organism: Alphaproteobacteria bacterium (assembly GCA_031403455.1). Lineage (GTDB taxonomy): Bacteria > Pseudomonadota > Alphaproteobacteria > CACIAM-22H2 > CACIAM-22H2 > CAIOSQ01. The sequence goes on from JANNTF010000228.1 coordinate 9,507, forward strand.
TGAGCGGCGCGTCGATCAGATCCGCCGTCGCCTCGTCGAGACGCTTGATCTGCACGACGAGCGCATCCAGACGGTCGAGCGAGCCCTCGATCAGCCCGAGCGCGCGGCGATTGCGGTCGTTGTCCGGGGCGACCTGGCGCATCAGCGGTTCGATCGAATTGCGGATCACCGCGATCGGCGTCTTGAAGGCGTGCAGATTATCCTCGGCCGTGCGCCGGATCGCCGCCGCCGAGGATTTGAGACGCTCCACCATGCGGTCGACATCGCGCGCGACATTCGAGAGCTCCGGCAGCGGATTGCGCTCCTCGAACGAAATGGCGCGCGGCCCGTGCGCGGCCACGTCTTGCGTCAGCCGCGCGAACAGCCTCAGCGCCCGCCAGGTCCTGAGGAAGACCCAGAGCATCACGGCGCCCATGAACAGATAGAGCGCGAGCGCGACCTTGAGCTCGCGCGACTCGAAGAAGGAGCGGCCCAACACCGCACCGGTCGATCCGGCGATATCGTGGGTCACCACCACGAGCCAGCAGCCGGCCGGCCCGAGGAACGGAATCACCGAGCTGACGACGTCCTCGCGGTCATCCGGAGATTGGTAGCGCAACACATTCGGAATGCCCCCGCTGCAGGAGCCGCTGAGCCCTGCGAGCACGCCGACGCGCTGGAGCATCTCGCGCTCCGCATCCAGCGTGCCGACCGACGGCTCGGGCGCCGCGGCCACGTAATAGAAGGACTCCGCGGCGCCGCCGCTGGTCGGAAGGAGCAGAACCCGCACCTGGGAATCCGCGGTGGCGAAGCGCGCGAGCTCGCGCCCCAAGGACGTGATCGGCGCGGTGCCCGGCTGCGCGAAGACAGGCTGCAACGCCTGTCCAATCAGCAGCCCTTGGCGCTTCACATTCGCCAGCACCAAGGCGCGTTTCGCGGAATCCGCATTGTACAGCTCATAGGCGACGCCGATCGGCACCAGGACAAACACCACGATCGACGCGAGCAGTTGATATTTCAGCGCCAATCGGAAACGTCGCCGCCGGGGCGGCGGCAATGGCGCTTCGAACTCGCTCATGGACCGGATCAGATTTCCGTGACGATCCAGCGATAGCCGTAGCCGGGATAATTCTCGATCGGATCGGCCTGCTCGTCGGCCGCGCGGAACTTCTTGCGCACGCGCTTGATCAGCGCGCGGACATTGCCGCGATAGCCATGCGGGCCCTGGCCGGCGACGAAATCCTTGCCGCGAACGCAGTCGTAGATCTCGCGGTAGGACACATCCGCGCCACGCCGCAGCGCGATCAGCTGCACGACATGGAACTCCGACAGCGTCAGATCGAGAGGCTGGTCGCGCCATGCCGCGCGACACGTATCCACGAACAGCTCCAGGTGATCGATCTTCAGCGGACCACTGCCGACCGATTCCGTGGGAAGGCCGAGCGCCGATTTCGCGCCAGGCTCCAGCGCCAGCTGCAGACGCTTGATCAGGATCGACGGCTTGCGCGACTTGTCGACGAAATCGATCGCGCCGCCGGCGAGTGCGCGATCCTCGGTCACTTCGTCGCCCAGCGCCGTCAGGAACACGACGGGCGCGTTGATGCCGCGCGAGCGCAGGCGTTCGAGAACCTGGAAACCGTCCAGCCCGGGCATGCGCATATCCAGCAGGATCAGATCGGCCGTCTCGCCGCGCGCGAACCAGGCGAGCGCCGAGGGACCGCCCTCGAACGCCACCACGTCGAAACCACCATCCTCGAGATTCAGCGCGACCGATTCCCTGACGCCGGGATCGTCGTCAATCAGGGCGACTCGCGGTCGTGCGCGGAGCGCTTCCCCGTCCTGCAAAGACGGGTTCGAGGCATCGCTGATCATCATGGGTCGTGCCCTTCACTTCATAGCTGAGCGCGCGAAACTCGCGGCTGACGAGATCGAGAAACAGAAATACATCGAGCGTGCAACCGGTTCCGGCGTACCGCCAGATTCGCGCCGGCGATTGCTCACGTCGATTGGCAGGCTCGCCGAGCCAGCCCACAAGTGACTTTTCTGTGAGACCGATCAGCAGATCGGTCCGCACCTGCGCAGTCCGGTCACCGGGCGCCTCGGCCGGCGGCTGGATCACGATCCGCGGCTCAACGGCGGCGGCGACTCCCTCGGCCGCCGGCGCCGCCGCTTCGGCGGCGTTCTCCGTGGTTTGCGGGTTGGCCTCCCCCGCCCCGCGATCATTCGTCGCGCGCCTCAGGCTCGCGCGCGGCACACGAGGCGCGGCGGGCGGCGGCTTCGGCGCGTTGGCCTCGGCGCCTGTCCCAGCCGGTTCATGCGCATCGTCTCCCAGCAGCTCCGAGAGCACCTCACATCCACCCAGCGCGAGCGCGGCGGCCATGCACGCCACTCTCGCCATCACATTGGCTCTGAATTTCAATCGTCTCATGACCTCTCGACGTGATCCGGAGAAAACATTCGCAACGAATGCTGGGACGTCACAGTTGCGCCCACTGGTCATACGTGACGTAGACCGGTTTGCCTCAAGGCCGCAATGATTTCCGAACTCCGGGCCCATCCTGATCAACCCCGCCCCCGATAGGACGGCACGTCCTGATCGGGAATCCAGACATCGCGCGGCCGCGCGCCGGTCTGAAAAAACACATCGATCGGGATCCCGCCACGCGGATACCAGTAGCCGCCGATCCTTAACCACACCGGCGCGAGCAGCTTGACCAGGCGGGCCGCAATGTCGACGGTGCAGGCCTCGTGGAACGCACCGTGATTGCGGAAGCTGCCGAGGAAGAGCTTCAGGGATTTCGATTCGACGAGCCAGCGCCGCGGCACGTAATCGACCACGAGATGCGCGAAATCCGGCTGTCCCGTGATCGGACAGAGCGAGGTGAACTCCGGCGCCACGAAGCGCACGGCATAGCGCAGGCGCGGATGCGGGTTGGCGACGCGTTCCAGAACCGCCGCTTCGGGCGACGGCGGCAGACGGCTCTTCTCGCCGAGTTGCCTGAGTCCGCCATAGATCGACTTGGCCATTTCAGATCCTCTCCGTCGCCGCGCCGACACGTGACGCCGGGCCGGCCATGAAACTGTCATGGAAGGCGCCGAAGCGGCCCGCCTCGATGGCCGCGCGCGTGTCGCGCATCACGTCCTGATAGTAGGTGAGATTATGCTGGGTCAGCAGCATCGGCCCGAGCATCTCCTCGGCCTTGATGAGGTGGTGGAGATAGGCCCGGCCATAGGACCGGCACGTCGCGCACGCGCAGGCCGGATCCAGCGGCGTCTGGTCCTCCGCGAAACGCGCATTGCGCAAATTGAGCGGGCCTTCGCGCGTCCAGGCCTGCGCCGTGCGGCCCGATCGCGTCGGCAGCACGCAATCGAACATGTCGATGCCGCGCGCCACCGACACGACGATGTCCAGCGGCTTGCCCACGCCCATGAGATAGCGCGGCGCAAGCCGCGGCAGCAGCGGCGTCGTCGTCTCGAGCGTGGCGTTGCGCTCCTGCGCCGGCTCGCCCACCGCCAGCCCGCCGACCGCATAGCCGTGGAATCCGATCTGCGTGAGAGCGGCGACGGACCGCGCGCGCAGCTCGGGGAATACGCCGCCCTGCACGATGCCGAAGATCGCGTAGCCAGCGCGATCGACGAAGGCGTCGCGCGACCGCCGCGCCCAGCGCATCGACAGCTCCATCGACGACGACGCCTGCTCGATGGTCGCCGGATAGGGCGTGCATTCGTCGAACGCCATCGTGATCGTCGCATCGAGCAGATGCTGGATCTCGATCGAACGCTCCGGCGTGAGCAGATGCTTGCTGCCGTCGAGATGCGACTGGAACTGCACGCCCTGTTCGCTCAGCTTGCGCAGCGACGCCAGCGACATGACCTGATAGCCGCCGGAATCGGTGAGGATCGGCGCCGGCCAGTTCATGAAGCGATGCAAACCGCCCAGCCGCGCCACGCGTTCGGCGCCGGGGCGCAGCATCAGGTGATAGGTGTTGCACAGCACGACCTCCGCGCCTGTCGCGCGCACGCCCTCGGGCGTCATGGCCTTGACCGTGGCCGCTGTGCCGACGGGCATGAAGGCCGGGGTTTCGATCGTGCCATGCGCAGTCGTCACGCGCCCGCGCCGCGCGCCGCCATCCTGCGCCAGGAGCTCGAAGCCGAATTCGGTCATGGCGCCTCCGCGCGGTGGATCAGACACGCGTCGCCATAGGAGAAGAAACGGTAGCCCCGCGCCATCGCGTGCGCATAGGCGCCCTGCATGCGCGCGAGTCCGGCGAAGGCAGCGACGAGGATGAACAATGTCGACCTCGGCAGATGGAAATTCGTCACCAGCAGATCGACGAGGTGAAAGCGAAAGCCCGGCCGGATGAACAGATCGATCTCGCCTGCCCAGGGCGCCAGCCCGCCGGACCGCGCCACGGCGCCTTCGAGCGTACGCAGGCTGGTCGTCCCGACCGCGACCACGCGCCCGCCACGCGCGCGTGTCGCCTCGATCGCGGCCACCGTCGCCGCCGGCAGCGCGGCCCATTCGGAATGCATGCGATGCGCCGCGATGGTCTCCGTCTTGACCGGCAGGAACGTGCCGGCGCCGACATGCAGCGTCACCGTCGCGTGGCGAATGCCCGCATCGGCCAGCGCCGCCAATAGCGACGGCGTGAAATGCAGGCCCGCGGTCGGCGCCGCGACGGCGCCGTCCTGCGCGGCGAAGATCGTCTGGTAGTCGCGTTCATCGTCGGGCGCCGCGATCGAGCGCTTGATGTAGGGCGGCAGCGGCATGCGGCCGTGCCGCGCCAGCGCCGCCATCAGCGCCGCATCGCCGCGATCGAAACGCAGGCTCACTTCGCCGCCGTCATGCCGGGCGGTCACGGTGGCGCTGAAATCCTCGGCGAAGCGCAGCACATCGCCGGTCACCAGCTTCTTCGCCGGCCGCGCGAAGGCGTCCCAGCTCGCCGCGTCGCGCCGCTTGTGCAAGGTCACGTCGATCTTCGCGGTCCCGCGCCGTCCCGTGAGCTGCGCCTTGATCACCCGCGTGTCGTTGCTCACCAGCAGATCGCCCGCGCGCAGACGGCCCGGCAGATCGCGCATCGTCCGGTCGGCGAGGCCGTCGGCGGCGATCTCCAGCAGGCGCGCGGCGTCGCGCGGACGCGCGGGGTGTTGCGCGATCAGCTCCGGCGGCAGCTCGAAGTCGAAATCGGAGAGCAGCATACGCGGCCGGTTATCGCCGGTAGCGGCGCTGCACGAGCAGATTGGCCGTGACCGTGAGCACGATCGTCGCGGTCATCAGCACGAAGGAGATCGCGCCGCCGAAGGGCCAGTTGTTCTGCTGGACGAACTGATTGTAGACGAGGGGTCCCATCATCATGAAGCGCGGGCCGCCGAGCAGCACCGGCGTCGCATAGGCGTTCATCGCCAGGATGAAGGTGAGGATCGTGCCGGCGAGCGTACCTGGCAGCGCGAGCGGCCACAGCACGCGGCGGAACATCGCGGCCGGATTGGCGCCGAGGCTGAACGCGGCTTCCTCGACCGCGCGGTCGATGCCCTCGATCACGCTTTGCAGCGTCAACACCATGAAGGGCAGATTGACCGCGATGATGCCGATGATGACCGCGGTCTCGGTGTACATGATCTCGATCGGGGTCGAGATCACGCCGAGCATGAGCAGCGACGAGTTGACCACGCCTTTGCTGCCGAACAGCGCCATCCAGCCGGCGGCGCGCACGGCGTTGCCGACGAAGAGCGGCAGCACGACCAGCATGATCAGCCAGTTCTTCCAGGTCGATTGCAGCCGCGCGAGCACATAGGCGAGCGGGAAGCCGAGCAGCAGGCAGGCAAGCGTGCAGGTCAGCGCCACGCGCACGGTGGTGAAGAAGACGTTGTGGTAGTAGGGGTCCGAGAAGAACTTGACGTAGTTCTCCAGCGTCAGCGCCTCGACCATCATCACCCCGGGCTTGAACTGGTTGAGGCTGTAGCGGAACAGGATCACCATCGGGATGAGCAGGCCGAGCGCCACGATCACCGTTGCCGGGCCGATCAGCGAGGCAACCGCCAGCCGCGGCGCCCGCCGCCCGTCATCGCTCGCCGCCGGTGTCGTTGCTGCCGCTTCGCGCATCGCGTTTTGTAACTCCTGCGCGCCGATTCATGCCATGGCGCGGGCGTGGGGTACCTCGCGCGGGCGCAACGCGCGCACGGCCTCGGCGCGGACGGTAGCGACGGCGATCGTCTCGCCAACGAGCGAAACGAACTCGATGATGTAGCCCTTGCCGCCGGCGTGGACATGGACCACGGTGCCGACATCGTCGGCCTCCAGCCCATATTCTGGCATGGGGCCGGTCAGCGCGACCCGTTCCAGTTCCTCAATCATGACCGTCGCTCCTTCGCCGGTACCAGTGTGACGAGCCGTGAATGCTCCGTGACTTCATCTGTGATCCATACCACCCGGACGACCGGATTGCGTCCATCGGGAGCCGCGAGCCCACCCAGCACCTCGAACATCATTCCAAATTCCGTGTCGCGCTGTATGTCGATGTCGTGGGCTGCGGCGTGATCGAGCAAAGCGGCGCGCAACTCGTCGAGGCGGTTGACAGAAAACCCGAAACTTTCGAGAAATCACGCTTTCGGGCCGCCATCCGGGTAATCATGGGCCATCTGGTAGCGAGCGAGCTTCTCCTCGGCAACGATGCAGCGTTCATGATGCGGGAGCCTGGCCATGCTCTACAAAGTCCTTTCGACACGAACGCTCACGGAGTAGCCACGGGTGGGCGCGGTGCCAGGTCTCTGGCCA
>JANNTF010000229.1:0-7041 GCA_031403455.1 Alphaproteobacteria bacterium
GCTGCTTTCCGCAGCCACCCCAACCGCTTCAAAGGCAGAAATCCTCGACCACAGAAGTTGCCCGAAGCAGTCTGGATAAACCCGCCACTCCAAGTGCAAATCACGCCGCAACAGCCGCTGATTTGCTCAGTAAACTCATGACGACGAGTGGCGCAAAGCCATTGACACGTTCCGGGGCGCGGCGGCGGCGTCACGCCACCTGTGCTCGGCGGATGCTTACGTGGCAGCGAATGCTCGCAGACATATTCCCGAAATGTCGCGTGGGACGCCCTACAGCGTTAGCGACCCGATGCCGATCGCTCAACGAGCAGATATGCTATCAGGGTTTCCCGGCCGAGGGCGTCACCGTAGACATCGCCTTGCCAGCCACATCTGTGTCTCGGCTATCCGACATCACGGACTTCCCCAAATAGACCGCTCCTGCAACAGCGAGCCAGCCGATGACCGCTGCTGCACCACACACCAGCAGTGCTGCACGGGGAGACAACACCTTGTCTGAGCTATCACGGTCCATGGTCGCTGCGGCGCCATTGAGTTGAGTCATGATTACTATGCTCCGAACAATGCCTGCGGCTATTCTCCGCGGCACCGAACACCCTCACATGTGATGCACTAACAACTGGTAAACCCAGCCTCAGCACGATCTCCTAAGTCCATTGCAAGAGCAGAGCCAAGTTTTCCTGTCCTTTTAAATCAATAGCTTCTCTAGTAGGGGTGGTGGGATCGCTCAGTTTTGTAAGGTTTTTTTACACTCCAGATTGAACGTCTTCCCTCAAGAAGAGCATAGGCACGCCGGATTCGGCGACGGATATATGGACATCAAGAGTTGTACTAACCGTTTTTCGTCGAGCGTCTTGACTTTGCGTCTGCCTGGTCGACGCAAGCGACGGCTGCTCAGCGAATACCCGCAACATTGTCGGCGGATGGCCAATATTCTGCTTTGATGCAACGCACAATCGCCTCAGGGAGAAACATCCCAGTGAGAGGCGGCGTTACCCGACGCCGACGTTGCGTTCGTAGAGATTTCGAAACGCTTGGCACATCGCTTGTTCCGTGTAGGCCGCTAGGCAATGCGCTCGATTCCCTGAACCCAAGCGCTGCCGCAACTCGGCGGTGGAGCCGAGTTGGCGAAGAGCTTCGGCGAGAGATGCCTCATCCTCGCGGGCACAGACGAATGGCCGGTTCTCCGCACACAACATATGAGCAATGTCGCCCACATCAGTTGCGGCAACTGGCTTGGCCAACGCCATTGCCTCGAGAACGCTGTAGGGCATCTGCTCGGTCTCGGACGTCAGCATGAATACATCGAACAGATTGAGAGCGGGAATTGGCTCGTCCAACGATCCTAGGAATAGCACACGTTCCCGGACACCCAGTTGATGAGCCACGACTTCAAGCCGGGCCCGTTCCGGGCCATCGCCCGCAATCACCAAGCGCCATCGGACATCTCCGTCTGAGGCACGCGCAAAGACACGGAGCAATCTTCCAAGATTCTTCTCTTCGCGTAGCGGCGCGACTGTACCGACGACGATTTCGTCGGGTTGTCTCACGAACGGTACGACGGGAGTGATGGCTCGAAGGGCCATCGCGGCAAGGTCAATCCCGTTCGGAATGTGATGGACCTGATCGGGACGAACTCGCCACGTCTTTGTGGCCAGGGACCGCAGTGTCGTGGACGGCACGACCAATGGTGTCACACGCCCAAGCGCAAGTCTTCGAAACAGGCTACGGCGCCAAAACTGCCGATCCGCTTCTTCCCGGCTGAAGCCGTGCTCACAATGGATGCCCGGGGCGTTCCCAAAAATTCTGTTCACAAAACACCATTCAACTGCCCCCCAGTTGTACGTGATGACGGCCGCAGCCTTCTGGCGCCGCAAGAATCGCGCTATTGCGGGCGTCTGCGAAAGTCCGTTTGCTGCCATGGGCGGCGGGGGCATGAGTTCAAACGATGTGCCAATCGCGAGCTTTACCCGACAATCAAAGCGGCCATCGAGCGAAACGATGATATGGCGATACTCGGCGGCCAATGCGTTCGCGACGGTCGCGAATTGGGTCTGCATCCCGCCAATGCCGAAAGTCGGAAACACATGCAGCAGCCGATGAGTCATCGTCCGGTTCTCTAGTACAATCGGCGCGTTCGGTCGAGAGATCGCAATCAGACCTGCCTGGTCACGTCCTGATGGTGGCGCCCACGCCAAGTGGATCGAGCGGTCGACGTGCAGGGCTACAGATGAGCCAACCCGCGATGCCACATCTCGCCGCTTTTCATGACTTGGCTGCGCTGCCAGAGGCCGCACAGCTGAGCCTATCGCCAGCCAGGGCCAACGGCCCCTTCCATAGCTCAATCTGGTTCGAAATCCTCGCCGAGACGTGCGCCGAACCCCCGTGGCATCCGCTCTTCGTCTGCGACGATACGGGCGGTACAGTGATGCCGCTCAGGGAGTCTCGTGCCAATGGCCGTCACCTCGAGTCGTTTGGAAACTTCTATACTTGTGAGTACTCGCCCCTCCTCGGCAGCGCACCGACCGCGATCGCATCGGCTAGCGTGGCGGAGTGGCTAACAGCATCGCGCCCCCGAATCGATACTCTCCATCTGCGCAACATGCGCGCTGACCAAGTCGAGTGCACCGCTCTGGCAGAGGTCCTGCGCCAAGCAGGCTGGGCCGTGCAGATCTACGAGCAATTCGGCAACTGGTATGAGCCCACGGCAGCGACTGATTACAACGCATATCTTGCCGCACGCGACGGTAAGCTGCGCAGCACGATTGATCGCAAGAAGCGCCGCCTTCTGGGCATGCCTGGCGCCAAGCTCGAGATACTCCGCACGACCGAGGAGTTGGAGAGCGGCTTGGCTGCGTATCAGAGCGTTCACGCACGAAGCTGGAAGCGGCCGGAGCCCTTTCCCGAGTTCATCCCGCGTTTTGTCAGGCGCTTTGGCGAGATCGGCGCTATCCGGATCGGCGTGGCAAGCATCCAGTCGCGACCGCTGGCCGCACAGATTTGGTTAACCTGGGGTCGGCGCGCGACGATCGCCAAGCTAGCCTATGACGACGCGATGAAGGCGCTGTCGCCGGGCACCGTTTTGAGCGCCTACATGCTGGAAGACGCACTTGACGCCGCTGCATTTGACGAAATCGACCTCGGCCGCGGCGACGATGGCTACAAGCGTGACTGGCTCAAAAACCGGCGGCCGATATTCGGTATGGTGATTGCCAATCTTCGGACGCCACGGGGCCTCGCGGCCGCAGCACGTCATCTCGGTCCACCTATGGTTCGTAGTTGGATGGCTAGCCTAGGCGCGCTCCGTCGAGGTTAGGAGGCGTCGAACGCGCTGATCGAGCCAGCGCCGGCCGGTGGATAGAACGGCACCAAGCGTCTTCGGCCGGACGCTCAACCAAGCCAGGCGCTCGCGCGGACTCGCCAAGCTGGCCTTGTAGCGGGCATCGCCCGCCAAGAGATCATAGATGCTGCTGCCCGCCGCCAGATGGAGGTCGATCGCCAGCGCATGGGTAAGCAGACCCGGCTTCAGCCGATTGTCGTCTTCTTCCACGAAAGCACTTTGGTAGTTCAGCACCTCGCCATTCGCCGTGAGATTCAGGAGCATTCCAATGGTGCGTGGCCCGACGCAGGCGCGCAAAATCTCGACGCCGCCACTGGGAACACTACGCGTCAGCAGTTCGTCGACGAGCGCCACGAAGACGGGTGAGGCGAAAGCTCCTGGCTTTCCCCGGGCGTGCCATCGCTTCTGATGTAGCGTCGCCAGTTCCGAGAGCGCATCGCGCTGCGCGGATAACCCCTCGGCACGAATCAAGCGAACTTCGCCAGCAGTCTCATAAAGGCGCCGTGCGCGCCGGATCTGCTGGCGCGTGCTGCTCGTCATATCATCCAGCGCCTGACGCCCGCGCTGACGTAGCGAGCCGAGATCGACAGCATAGGTCGCTTGCTCCGCGCGCACTGAAACCCAGAACCCTGCTTTTGCGAATTGCTCGGCCCACGCGAACGGAACGCCGCTGAGACGAAGTTCCTCCCAGTGCGCGATCGGCCCATCGGCGCGAGCGGCGAGGAGGAACTGCGCCAGATCTGACGCCAGCGCGTCGTCGCGCGGCACACCGACCAAGCCGTTGTATTCGATGAACCCCACGTCGTGGGCGCCATCGCCGACCTCGTTTAAGGCGACCACGCGCCCGCTCTGACGTGAGGGCGAAAGACACGAGATGAATCCGAGCGCGTGCTCTTGACCGCCTCTACGACCGCTGAGCAGCATCGGCCGTGCGCTCGTCGCGGCGAGCCAAGCCGCTACCCAAGTCCAGCCGAGAAAGAAAGGCGTGGGAGATCGCCTCTCCAGGACGCGCCAGCGCGCCTCGAGACTCGTTGGATCCGCAATTGTCTCGAGCGCGAACTCCATCAATCGGCGGGGGTTCGGCGGCGGTAAAGCCAACAGGATCGGAAGGGAAGCTGTAATATCCGCATGCCACGATCTCGTAAGTCGCTGCACAGCATTGCCGCAGCCAGATATCTCGCCGCCGAAAGCGGTACTGCAACGACCATCATCATCGCGGCAGGGCTCTCAAGCCTTGGTTAACGATGTCGGCACCTACTGGAGCATCTCCCCAATGACGAGTTGCGCAAAAACAATCCACCTGATTGCGGCCGCACGCCCGAATTTCATGAAGGTGGCGCCGTTGTATCATGCGCTCAATCGCCGCCGCGACAGCTTCCAGCCGGCTCTCGTTCATACCGGCCAGCACTATGATCCCAACATGTCGGATGCGTTCTTCCGCGATCTTGAGCTTCCGGCGCCGCATCACTTCCTGGGGATTGGTAGTGGTAGCCATGCTGAGCAGACCGCCGGCGTGATGATTGCCTACGAGAAGCTGTGCATCGCCGCCCGCCCGGACATGGTCGTGGTGGTCGGTGATGTGAACTCGACGGTCGCGGCGGCGCTGGTCGCTACAAAGCTCCATATCCCGTGTGCGCATCTCGAAGCCGGCTTGCGGAGCCGCGATCGCAAGATGCCCGAAGAGATCAACCGTTTGGTCACCGATGCCATATCGGACCTGCTTTGGACGCCATCGATCGATGGCGACGAAAACTTGCTCGCGGAAGGCGTTTCACCCGAGAAAATTGAATGCGTCGGCAACATCATGATCGACTCCTACGAAATGATGCGCCCAAAGATCTCCGCCGACCCTGGTCCCAGGAGTCTTGGGCTGGCCCCTCAAGATTATGCGGTGGTCACACTGCATCGCCCGTCGAATGTCGACGGGCGCGAAGCACTGACGGAGCTTGTTCACGGGCTCACGGCTATTTCTGCTCGGCTGTCGCTGGTGTTCCCGGTTCACCCACGCACGCGCAAGAAGCTCGAGGAATTCGGGCTGTGGGCTGAACTCACGCGCAATCCGCAGATTAAGCCGATCGAACCTCTGGGCTACATTGCCTTCATGGCGCTGGTGCAGAACGCGCGCTGCGTCGTAACCGACTCTGGCGGAGTCCAGGAGGAAACCACCTATCTCGGTATCCCCTGTCTGACACTGCGCGACACAACGGAAAGACCAATTACCGTTACTCATGGCTCGAATCGACTTGTGAAATTGGCCGAGCTATCGGCAGCGATCGACGAGGTCATAGCCGGACGCTGGCAGACTGGCCAACGGCCGCATCATTGGGATGGTCGGGCCGCCGAAAGAGTGGTGGATGCGATCGCCCGATGGTTCGCAACCCACTCCGTAACGCCGCAGACCTCGTGACCCTGTCAAAAGGTCACGTGGTGCGATCTCACCCTGAGGTAGCGACCGGGGGCATTTTTGTGATTGCAGTGTCGGCTTGTCTTACAGTTTTGGTTGAGCTGTCCGAATCGACCAAAGGAGTCGTCGCGATTCCAGCGGGTTGCCGAAGTGGCCCTTTTCGGCACGGATGTTGCTGATAAGGAGCTAAGAACTACTTCATGCGGGGCATTGACCTATGCCCCCGAGCCGGAGTTTTATTAGGACATGACCGACAAACCAACCAAGCTTCCCGACGGCGGCAAGGGTGCCGCCCCCGACGCCCGGCGCCGTGCGCTCCTGAAGGGTGCGATCAAGGGAGCCGCAATCGGTGCCCCGATGGTCATGACCCTCAAGACGGGTCAGGCATGGGCGCGTAGCTGCCTCCCAGGCGAGGCTCCCGTGCAGATTGGTGGCGCCCCGAATAATCCCGCCGTCCCAGGTCGTCCCGTGGTTCCCCAGGCAGCTGCTGAAATCAGCTTCACCTGCTCAGTGCAGTAAAGGCAGTAAGGAAAGCTTCTTCCACTTCGGGTAAGAGCAAGGGCCGCTCTTCGGTGCGGCCCTTTTTCATTGCTATGAGCGATCCCGCCAATGGCCCCCCTCCCACCGCTCTGGCGCGTGCATGGTTGCGATCGGCAGGCGATCAAGATCTGGGCGGAAGACACCGTGGTGTTCAACGCGCTATCGGGACAGAGCCATGTGCTCAACACGTTGGCGGGCGAGATTCTGCTATGTTTGCTTGATCACCCTGTAGACCGTGACGGTCTCGCGACCCGGTTGAGCGCCACGCTGGACGCCGCGGTGGACGACCAACTTCGCGCCGCCATCGACAATGCTCTCGCCGAGATGGACGAACTCGGCCTGATCACCTGCCGCGCCCCATGAAACTTGGCGAACTCACGCCGCAAGCGCTCGACGCGGAACTCCGGGGAACCGGTTGTTCCTATCGAGTGGGCCCGTTCGTGATGCGCGTGAAAACCAACGCGCCATCCGTCATCGAGTTCTTTCGCGGCCTCTATGTCAACCATGAGCATGCGCCGAGCGCGTTTGCCGAGGCGACGGTGGAGGTTCGACTCCACAGGCACGGACGCCGGCCATGGGCGTCAATCGCTCAGCTTTCCCTCGATGGGGTTCGGACAATGCCCCCCGCCCCAGCCCACCACGCCGCTGTCCTGATGGAGTTCGGCCTCAACTGGGTGATCGGCGCGCGTGCCCATAGTCATCTACTGCTTCATTCCGCGGTCTTGGAGCGGCGCGGACGGGTCGTGGTCATGCCTGC
>JANNTF010000230.1:0-1349 GCA_031403455.1 Alphaproteobacteria bacterium
CAGCGAAGGTCTGCGTTGGGGAGTGGAAATTTTTCATACCCTGAAATCAGTATTGAAGAAAAAAGGGTTCAGCGACCGTGTGCAGCGGATTGAGCGACGTCATCGGCTCCTGGAAGATCATCGCGATCCGGTTGCCGCGCACCTCGCGCAAGATCGGCTCACTCGCGCCGGCGAGCTCACGGCCATCGAACTTGATCGAACTGCCCGCGGGATGCTTGGCGAGCGGATAGGGCAGCAATTGCAGGATCGACAGCGCGGTCACCGACTTGCCGGACCCGGACTCGCCGACGAGCGCCAGCGTCTCGCCACGCGCGAGGCTGAACGACACGTGATCGACCGCGGAGAAGATCTTGCCGCGACCGACCTCGAACGTGACCGAGAGATCTTTGATTTCGAGGAGGGGAGAACTCATCGCGGCGGACTCTACCTGAATGTCTTGCGGGGATCGAAGGCGTCGCGCACGGCCTCGCCGATGAAGACCAGCAGCGAGAGTTGGAGCGCGATCACGCAGAAACCGGTGATGCCGAGCCACGGCGCCTGGAGATTGGATTTTCCCTGGTTCAGCAATTCGCCGAGCGATGGCGAGCCGGCCGGCAGCCCGAAGCCGAGGAAGTCGAGCGACGTCAGCGCGGTGACGGAGCCGGAGAGAATGAACGGCATGAAAGTGAGCGTGGCGACCATCGCGTTCGGCAGCACGTGCTTGAACATGATCGCGATGTCGGAGGCGCCCAGCGCGCGCGCGGCGCGGACATAGTCGAAATTGCGCGCACGGAGGAACTCCGCGCGCACGACATTGACCAGCCCCATCCAGGAGAACAGCAGCAGCAGTCCAAGCAGCCACCAGAAATTCGGCGCGACGAAGGCCGAGAGAATGATCAGCAGGAACAGCGTCGGCATGCCTGACCAGATCTCGATGAAGCGCTGCATGAGCAGATCGACCCAGCCGCCGAAATATCCCTGCACTGCACCCGCGATCACGCCGACCACCGAGCTGAGCAGCGTCAGCACGAGACCGAACAGCACGGAGATGCGGAACCCGTAGATCAGCCGCGCCAGCACGTCGCGACCCTGGTCATCCGTGCCCAGCCAATTCTCCGCCGAGGGCGGCGCCGGCGCCGGCACGCGCAGATTCTTGTTCACCGTACTGTTCCCGAACGGGACCAGCGGCTCGATCATCCAACCCTTCTCGGTGATCAGCCGGCGCACTTCCTTATCGCGATAATCGGCCTCGGTCTCGAAATCGCCGCCGAAGCTGGTCTCCGGATAGGCGATGAGGACCGGCACGTAGAAGCCGCCGTCATAGCGCACGAGGAGCGGGCGATCATTCGCGATCAACTCGGCGCACAGCG
>JANNTF010000231.1:0-5783 GCA_031403455.1 Alphaproteobacteria bacterium
TGCCGGGCAGCGTGCATCATTTCCTGCACGCGTCGGATGTCATCCTCGGCATCGGCTGCAGTTTCACCGAGACGAATTTCGGCGTCACCATGCCGCGCGGCAAGACGATCATCCATGCGACGCTCGACGCCGCCGATGTGAACAAGGACCTGGCCTGCACGCTCGCCGTGCTCGGTGACGCGAAGCTCGTGCTGCAGGCGCTGATCGCCGAACTCGAACGACGCCAGGGCGCGACGGCCAAGGATCCGAGCGCCGTCGCGCGCGAGATCGCCGACGTGCACGGCGCCTGGCTCGCCAAGTGGCTGCCCAAGCTGACGTCGAACGACGCGCCGCTCTCGCCCTATCGCGTGCTCTGGGACCTGCAGCACGGCGTCGACATCGCGAACACGATCATCACCCACGATGCGGGAAGCCCGCGCGATCAGCTCTCGCCCTTCTGGCGCTGCACGACGCCGCTGTCCTATATCGGCTGGGGTAAGTCGACGCAGCTCGGCTACGGGCTCGGCCTCGCGATGGGCGCCAAGCTGGCGAAGCCCGACAAGCTCTGCATCAATGTCTGGGGCGATGCGGCGATCGGCTTCACGGGCATGGATTTCGAGACCGCGGTGCGCGAGCGCATCCCGATCCTGTCGATCCTGCTGAACAATTCCTGCATGGCGATCGAGCTCAAGGTGATGCCGGTCTCGACCGTGAAGTTTCGTTCGACGGATATCTCCGGCGACTACGCCGCTTTCGCGCGCGCCCTCGGCGGCTATGGCGAGCGCGTCGAGCGGCCCGAAGCTGTCGGCGCCGCGATCCGACGCGGCATCCAGGCGACGCAGGCCGGCCAGCCCGCGTTGTTGGAGTTCATCACGTCGAAAGAAGTCGAGATCTCGCGCTTCTGACGCGGCCGGCGTGCGATCGCGCGCTCGATATCGAAACCCTTCGCGATCCACCGGCACCGGGGCGAGCTGTGAAGCGGCTGCACCTGCGCGGCCACTACGACAAGACGACGGTGTTCGCGATCCTCGACGCCGCGATGCTCGCCCATATCGGCTACGTGCTCGATGGCCAGCCCTTGGTGACGCGAGCCGTCATGCCTGGCGCTTCAGGCGCTCCATCGCGCTGACCAGGCCGGCGCGGATCCCCGGCTCCATCGCCGAGTGACCGGCATCGGGCACGACGATGTACTGCGCTTCGGGCCACGCGCGGGTGAGATCGTCGGCGGACACGATCGGGCAGACCATGTCGTAGCGACCCTGCACGATCGTCGTCGGGATCGCGCGCAGCCGCGCGACCTCCTCCAGCAATTGCCCGTCGCGCAGGAAGCTGCCGTTGATGAAGTAATGCGCCTCGATGCGCGCTAGGCCGAGCGCCTTGTGATCCTCGCCGAAGCTGGCGATGGTTTCAGGGCTCGGCAGCAGGGTCGAGCAGCTGCCTTCGAACGTGCTCCAGGCCCGCGCCGCCGGCAGATGGATCGCCGGGGTCGGGTCGATGAGCCGGCGGTGATAAGCGGTGAGCAGATCGCCGCGTTCGCTCGACGGCAGGAATTCCGAGAAGTCGCGCCACGCCTCGGGGAACACATTGCGCATGCCATAGAGGAACCAGTCGATTTCGCTCTTCCGGCTCAGGAAGATGCCGCGCAGCACGAGGGCGCGTACATGCTGCGGATGCGCCTGCGCGTAGGCCAGGGCGAGCGTCGAGCCCCACGAGCCGCCGAACAGGGCCCAGCGCTCGATCCCGCGAGCACGGCGCAGCGCCTCCATGTCGGCAATCAGGTGCGTGGTCGTGTTGTCCGTGACGTCGCCATGCGGCGTCGAGCGGCCGGAGCCGCGCTGATCGAAGATGATGATCCGGTAGGAGGCGGGATCGTAGAAGCGACGATGCGCCGGTGTCGCACCCGCACCCGGCCCACCATGGAGGAACACCACGGGAATGCCGTCGGGATTGCCCGATTCCTCCCAGTAGATCCGATGCCGTGCGTCGACGACGAGAGTACCGCTGGCGTAAGGCTCGAGCGGTGGATAGAGATCGGAGCGGCGGGCGGTGTCGAGGGCGGGCATGAGCGCACGCAATGTCTCCGGCGATGTGGGATGGCGTCAACCGCGAAGACGAGGCCGCCCTTGACGTGGCTGTCGCTGCGTCCAAAGATTTGTTCATGATGATGATCAATTCCCGCGTGTCCCTGTTGATCTGCTCGTTGGTCGTGCTCGCGTCATGCGCCGGCGGGTCTGGTCCTGCCGATCGCCCGCAAGCCGGCGTGGCGCCCTCGGCCGATGAGTGCAAGATCGCGCGCGACGAGCATCCGAAGATCATCGCTCAATTCGGCGGCGAGCATCCGGATGCGAATATTCGGCGCTATGTCGCCGCGATCGGCCAGCAACTCGCGGCGCAGAGCGAGATGCCTGGCATCCAGTGGCACTACACGGTGCTGAGTTCGGACGTCGTGAACGCCTTCGCACTGCCGTGCGGCTATGTCTACGTGACCCGAGGCCTGTTGGCGCTGGCATCGAGCGAAGCGGAACTCGCCGGTGTGCTCGGCCACGAGACGGGCCACGTCACGGCGCGACACACCGCCCAGCGCCTGGAGCGCGGCCGTACGGCGGCGCTCGGTGCGGCGGTGCTCGGCGGGGTGATCGGCATTGCGACCGGGTCGAGCGCCGTGGGCAGCGCCGCGGCGCAGGCTACCTATGCGGGCGTTCAGCCCGTACTGGCCGGCTATAGCCGCGACCAGGAGTTCCAGGCCGATGAACTCGGCGTCGTCTATCTCAGCCGAGCGCGTTACGACACGCGGGCGATGGCGCGATTCCTCGAGAAGCTCGACGCCGATTCGCGCCTGACCGCGGAGCAGATGGGCAATCCCGGCGCGGCCGACCAGTTCTCGATCATGCAGAGTCATCCGCGCACGCTCGACCGCGTGCGGCGCTCAGCCGAAGAAGCGAAGGAAGCGGCGCAAG
Organism: Alphaproteobacteria bacterium; assembly: GCA_031403455.1. Lineage (GTDB taxonomy): Bacteria > Pseudomonadota > Alphaproteobacteria > CACIAM-22H2 > CACIAM-22H2 > CAIOSQ01. Next base: position 2,937 of record JANNTF010000231.1, read on the forward strand.
TCGCCAACCCGCGCATCGCCGCCGAGGAGTATCTGCGAACGATCGACGGTCTGACGTGGGGCGGTGATGCCGCCAGCGGATTCGTGAAGAACAACGTCTTCATCCACCCTGGCCTGCGGTTCAAATTCGAGGTGCCGCGCGGCTTTCGCCTGATGAACACGGACACCGCCGTGGCGGCGCTGGGCCCCGGTGGAGCGCGGGTGATCTTCGATCGCGACGAGAAGGCGCCGCGCGGCGATCGCGCCCAGCTGGCGCGGCATCTCGCGAGCAGCGGCATTCAAGGCGTCGAGGAGTTGACGATCGACAGGCTGCCGGCCGCCACCGGTTCGGGCCGCGTGCGGACCAACGCGGGTCAGGTGCTGGACGTGCGGCGGGTGTTGATCGGCGGCGACAATGCCGTCTGGCGATTCACCTTCGTGACGCCGCCTGAGACCACCGCACAACACAGCGAGGCGTTTCGACGCACCACTTACTCCTTCGACCAGCTGTCAGCGCAGGAGGCGGCGGCCCAGGTCCCGTTCCGCCTACGTCTCGTGCGCGTCGGACCCAACGACACGCAGGAAACATTGGCGCGCCGCATGGCGAGCGATGACGGATTGCGGCGCTTCCAGGTCATCAACGGCCTCAGTGCGAACGAGCGGCCGGCAACCGGTCAGCTGGTAAAGATCATCGCCGATCGCTGATGGACGGCGACATCACCCGGGCGTGAAGATTTCGGTCTCCGTGCCGGCGCGCTTCTCGAGTGCGAGTTTGAGCTTGCCCAAGGCGCGCGCCTCGAGCTGACGCACCCGTTCCTTGCTGACGCCCAGCTCCTTGCCGAGTTCCTCCAGGGTCACGCCTTCTTCGCGCAGCCGGCGTTCGGCGATGATGGTCCGCTCGCGCGGATTGAGCTCGCTCAACGCATCCGACAGCCATTTGAGCCTGAGGCGACGATCATGTTCGGCGATGGTCGCCGTTTCGGGGCCCGGCCGATCATCGACCAGAAAATCCTGCACCTCGGCGTCCTGATCCTCTCCGATCCCGGCATTGAGCGACTGATCGCCTCCGGAGAGCCTGCCCTCCATCGCGCTGACATCGTTCATCGTCACGCCGAGATCCTTGGCGATGCTCTCTTTCTGTTCGTGGGTGAGCTGCGCCGGCCCGGCGCCGTTGTCGATGCGGGCACGCAGGCGCCGCAGATTGAAGAACAGAGATTTATGCGCCGACGTGGTCCCGGTTCGCACGATCGACCAGTTGCGCAGGATGAAATCCTGCATCTGCGAGCGGATCCACCAGGCGGCATAGGTCGAAAAGCGGATCTCGCGCTCCGGCTCGAACCGCGCGGCCGCGTGCATCAGGCCGAGATTGCCTTCCTGGATCAGATCGCCGAACGGCACGCCGTAATGGCGGAAGCGCGAAGCCGACGCGACGACCAGCCGCGTATAGGCGTTGATGAGTTCATGCAGGGCCGTCTGGTCGCCGGTCTCGCGCCAGCGATGGGCGAGATCGAACTCGCGCTCCCGGCTGAGCAACTCGCGCTTCATCGCGCCGCGCACGTAGTTCAGTGTCGCGCCATGGATGACGTCGTCGGCCTGTGCCATCTCGACCTCCTGCAAAACCCATCTGCCCCTGGGCATACGCATCAGGGACCTGATTGTTCCGGTATACGCAGGGACGGGGACTGCCGATCACTGCGTCTCGGCGGCTTGAATCAGAGATCGAGACGGTCGATGAGTTTGCCGCTCGTGGAAAGACAAATTGCCGTCAACTGGCCACCGAAGCCGCAGCCGCTGTCGATCGTGGTCGTGAAGGGCGTTTCCACGAATCCGCCATGCGCGGCGTCATAACCGCGGATTACGCGGTCGAAATCACCGAATTTGCGCTCCCACCGGCCAAAACCGGCGGATCCCCACCACAGCGAATCCCCCTGGCTCGCGAGGGGTCGGGTGGGATCAACCCCGGCATGCACGAACAGCAGGCGCATCGCATCGTCATAGGCCGCGCGGCGCAAGGCGGACAGCAGATCGCGATGGCCTGGCCGGGCCGACAACGCGGCGCGCACGCTTGAGGTCCAGCGCGCGAGCGCCAAGGCGCCGTCGCGTGCCGCAGCGAGGCCGCGCTGCGGCTCACACCCATAGGCGGACAGGGTCGCGCCGATGCCCTGGCCCAGCATCCAATCCAGGACCTCGCGCGGGTTCACGGCGAATTGCAGTTGCAGCAATTTCTGCCACATCTCCTCCTGCCCGCCGCGCAGGAAGACGACGTCGGAGGCGAACATGTGGGGCAGCGCGATCACACGGCGGCGAAAATCCAACAACTCGTCCACCGTGCCGGTGACGTCGGGGCCCCGGCCGAGATAATTGCCGAGATAGACCAGACGATCGCCGGGTGGGCGGAATCGTTCCGCCATCTGGTCATGCAGGGCGCCGAGGCGATGCGTATCGCCGTGGATGGCACCGACCGCCCAGATCCGCTCAGCGCGTTTGATGATGGCGAATTTCTGCGACTCGGCCATGGGATCCCCGCAGATTCACCGCGTGATGGTGCTCCGTGCAAGCATCGCAGTCGGAAAAACGAAAACAGCGGAATTGGGCAAAGTCCGCTCTTCCGGATCGTCGTCGATCAGGCGGCTTTCAGCATGGCCTCGAGCCGCTCGGTCGCCACTTCCTCCGTGATCTTTTCCACGGCGGCGAACTCGCGCGCCAAGCGGTCGATCGCTGCCTGGTACATCTGGCGTTCGCTGAAGGATTGATCCGGCTGGCCGGCATTGCGATGCAGGTCGCGCACAACTTCCGCGATCGAGCGCGGATCGCCCGAGTTGATCTTGGCTTCGTATTCCTGCGCACGCCGCGACCACATCGTCCGCTT
>JANNTF010000232.1:0-4642 GCA_031403455.1 Alphaproteobacteria bacterium
CGATCTGCTCGGCAAGCTCACCGAGATCTATCTCGGCAAGGCATGCCCCTAACGACGACGCGGATCTATCTCGTGACGCCGCCGGCTTTCGAGCCGGCGGCGTTCGCGTCTTCGCTCGCCCGCGTGCTCGATGCCGGCGACGTGGCCGCGCTGCGCGTGCGCATGCCCGGCGCCGACGAGCCGACGCTGGCGCGTGCCGTCGCCGCCTTGATGCCGATCACGCAAGCGCACGACGTCGCGTTGCTGATCGATGCCGATGCCGCCCTCGCCCGCAAGCTTGGATGTGACGGCGTCCATGTCGATGCAACTCTAGTCCCCGACGCACGTACCCTGCTCGGCGACGCGCTCAGCGTCGGCGCGGCCTGCGGCGATTCCTACGATGCCGCGATCAACGCCGCGGAATCCGGCGCCGACTACGTCGCCTTCGGACCGACGCTCGGGCCACACGCCGTCGCCGCCGAGACCGTCCGTGATTGGGCGACCTCGATGATCGTGCCCTGTCTGATCGGCGGTGGCCTGACGCTCGACACGGCGCCAAGCTGGATCGCCACCCAAGCCGAGTTCCTCGCATTCGGCCGCGCGATCTGGGAAGCGCCCGCAGGCCCACCGGCCGCCTTGCGCGCGTTCATCAAGATGCTCGCCGAAGCAGCCGCGATCGACGAAACCTGACCACGACGATGCCCGGTCATCCCGCGCAGAATGCCGCGTGCGGCCACAGCGAGTCGTCGCCATCGGTCGACAGGGTGTGACCGCGACCAGCATCGCGATGAAAATCCACGACCAGGATCAGTTGGTCGTCGAACGCGCCGAGATCGCCGTCGGCATCCTGAACCCAGACGTCGCCCAACCCGCGAAACCCGGTGCGTGGGGCGATCGCATCGGGTGACGGTCCGAGATCAACGATCACGCGAACGCAGTCGTGCGGCACGGCAGCCAGCGCCGGCGCGTCCGCAAAATGCAGGACGGATCCCGAGAGCACGGCACGCCCCCCGATTGTCCGCTCGACCAGATCGATGATCCGGTGATGCGCTGCAAGACGCGCGAAGCCCGAATCGAGGCGATGCACGTCGCGCACGGCGCGTGCATTCATACGCCGCGCGATCGCTACCGCTTCCTCCCGCATCCACGCGATCTCGTCGATCGCGAAGCAGCGCGTCGGCCGCAAAGCTGCGTGGCCGAGGGCGAACGGTATCGGCGTGTGGACGGAGAGATGCGTCATGCCCGTGCTCCTTGCGCGATGGTGCCGTCACGTGTCGCGCAAGCTAAGCAGGCGGCGATCGAGCGGCACGCCAGGATTTCTTTCGATCGCGTCAAGTTCCGCTCCGACGCAACGCGCGCGCTTAGCTCTGCTTGGGCATGAACTTAGAAGAACTGGTTTGCCTGGAAATGCAAAGCGCGCCCAATCTCCGGCGTGCGATGCGTCGCGAGATCGCGCGTCGAACCTCCACCTTCCTCCCATCCGAGATGGCCAGACCATGCCGCGCCTGCGCTTCTTCCCCATCTCGTACGAGGTCGCCGACAAGCTGGTCGTGATCGCCGGCGATGGCATGCAGGCGTTGCAGAAACTGCGCCTGCTCGTCCGGTCGCATGCTCGGATCGTGCTCCACGCGCCTGCTCCCGACCCGGCACTTCTGGCATTCGCGATCGAGCATGGCGTCGTGCACGTGGCTGACAAACCTGATCGCGCGGCCCTTGCCGACGCCGCGCTGCTGATCGTCGCGACCGACCACGACGCCGACGCCACCAGGCTGAGCCAGCTTGCCCGCGCGATGCGGGTGCCCGTAAACGTCGTCGACCGCCCGGCGCTTTCGGATTTCGCAATCCCCGCCATCATCGATCGCGCGCCGCTTGCGATCGCGATCGCCACCGATGGGTTCGCGCCCGTCCTCGCACAGCATGTGCGCGCACGCATCGAGGCCCTCCTGCCCCCTCAATTCGGCCGTCTGGGTGAGCTCGCCGCAACACTGCGCGCGGCGGTGACCGAGCGGCTGCCCGACCTCGCTGCGCGTCGTCGCTTCTGGGACACGCTGTTCACGGGTCGCGCGGCCGAGCTGGCGCTCGCTGGCCACATCGATCAAGCAACGGCGCTGGCAAGCGCAGATCTGGCGACGCCGCAGCAATCCCCATCGCCCGGCAAGCTGTTCCTGGTGGGTGCCGGCCCGGGCGCGCCCGATCTGCTCACATTGCGGGCGCAACGTCTCCTCCAGACCGCCGATGTGATCGTTCACGACGCGCTCGTTCCGGAAGACGTCATCGTCATGGGACGTCGTGATGCGCAGCGCATCTCGGTCGGCAAGCTCAAAGGTCGACACTCGATTGCGCAGCGCCAGATCAACGAGATCCTCGTGCGGCTGGTGGCCGAGGGCAAACGCGTGGTCCGGCTCAAGGCCGGGGACCCGATGGTGTTCGGGCGCGCCGGCGAGGAGATCGCGGCGCTGCGTTCGGCCGGACTCACGTATGAAATCGTGCCTGGCGTGACCGCGGCCTTCGCCGCCGCCGCGGACTCCGCCGTCGCGCTGACCCGGCGCGGCGTCGCCTCGCATCTCATCCTGGCGACCGGTCACGGCGCGGACGGCGGCGAGCCCGAGGGCTGGGAGAGCATCGCCGCCGCGGGCGGCACCGTGGCGCTGTACATGGGCAAGAGCGTTGCCGACCGCATCGTCGCGCGCTTGCTCGCTGCCGGTCTCGATGCAGCGACACCGGTTGTCGCGGTGGAGAATGCGGGGCGCTCGGATCGCCGCCTTTTGGCTGGCGTGCTGCGCGAGCTTCCGGCGCTGGCGCGGCGCGCCGACATCACCGGCCCCGTGCTCATCCTGCTCGGGCCCGCCGTGGCTGAGGGCGATCTCGCCACCGCAATTCCCTTCCGCGAACTTCATCGCGCCGCCGCCTGAGAGCGCGTGATGGCGAAGGCGACAAAACCGTTTCGTGCGTCCATCGCCACCGCCAATGCGCTGCGCTCGGGCACGGTCGTATTCCGCGCGTCGGATGGCAGCTGGTCACCGGATCTCGCCGCCGCCGAGATCGCGGAGACCCATGACGCCGCCGCGACGCTGCTCGCGAAAGCGCTGCATGACCAGGACGACTGCAAGATCGTCGAGCCCGCCCTGATCGAGATCCAGCGCCAAGGCGCCGTGGTGCGCCCGATTTCGCTCCGCGAGGCGATCCGCGCCGCCGGGCCGACGGTCGTGATTTCAAGCGATCCAGCAACCCGATCCCGCGCGTGACGAGGACAGACGATGTATCGCTACGATGAATTCGATCATGGCTTCGTGCGCGAGCGCGTCGCCGAATTCCGCGACCAGGTCGCGCGACGGCTGTCGGGCGAGCTCACGGAAGACGAGTTCAAGCCGCTCCGCCTGATGAACGGCGTTTACCTGCAGCTGCACGCCTACATGCTGCGCATCGCCATCCCCTACGGCATGCTGTCGTCGCGCCAGCTGCGCAGGCTCGCGCGGATCGGGCGCGTGTACGATCGCGACTACGGCCATTTCACGACGCGTCAGAACCTGCAATTCAACTGGATCAAGCTCGAGGACATGCCGACGATCCTCGATGAACTCGCCGAGGTCGAGATGCACGCCATCCAGACTTCGGGAAATTGCATCCGCAACGTGACGGCGGATCACTTTGCCGGCGCGGCGGCGGACGAGGTCGCGGATCCGCGTCCCTACGCCGAGATCCTGCGCCAATGGTCGTCGCTCCATCCCGAGTTCAGTTTCCTGCCGCGCAAATTCAAGCTGGCGGTGACCGGCGCGCCCAGGGACCGCGCAGCCATTCAGGTTCACGACATCGGGCTCGAAGTGAAACGCAACGCCGCAGGCGAGATCGGGTTTGCAGTCTGGGTCGGCGGTGGACAGGGCCGCACGCCGATGCTCGCGAAGAAGCTGCGCGAGTTCCTGCCCGAGACGGATCTGCTGTCCTATTGCGAAGCCATTCTGCGCGTCTACAACCTCGAAGGCCGGCGCGACAACAAGTACAAGGCGCGCATCAAGATCCTGGTCCACGAAATGGGCGCGGCCGAGCTCACACGCGCCGTCGAAGCCGAGTTCGCCGAGCTTCGCGGCAAGTCGCTGGGTCTCCCGGTGAACGACATCGCGCGCATCGCCACCTATTTTGCGCCACCCGCCTTCGCATCCCTACCGGCCGTATCCGAGGCCTACGAGACCGCGAAGCGGACCAACCCCGCACTGGCGCGTTTCGCCGCGCGCAACGTGCATCCGCACAAGATGCCGGGCTACGGCATCGTGACGATCGCCCTCAAGCCGATCGGCGCGCCGCCCGGCGATGCCAGCTCGGCGCAGATGGAGTGCATCGCCGATCTCGCCGAGCGCTATTCCTTCGACGAGATCCGCGTGAGCCACGAGCAGAACCTCGTCCTCGCGCATGTCCGGCTTGACGATCTGGCCGCGCTTCACGCAGCGCTCGAGCGCGCGGGTCTGGCAACGCCGAACGCCGGGTTGATCACGGACATCATCGCGTGCCCGGGGCTGGATTATTGCTCCCTCGCCAATGCGCGCTCGATCCCGATTGCGCAGCGCCTGTCGGAGCGTTTTGCGGATCTGGATCGGCAGCACGAAATCGGCGAGCTCAAGATCAAGATCTCCGGCTGCATCAACGCCTGCGGGCACCACCATGTCGGGCA
>JANNTF010000233.1:0-6867 GCA_031403455.1 Alphaproteobacteria bacterium
TGCTGTGGCAGAAGAAGATCATCAGCGGTGCGCGCGATCACCTCCAGATCATGGCAGATGATCTGCAGCAAACCACGGTGTCGAAACGGTACCTCCACGACGTGATCAACAGCATGTCGGACGGGCTGCTGGCGCTGGATCCGACCGGCCGCATCGAGAAGGTCAATGCGACCGCCTGCGCGATCACGGGATATCGCGAGGCGCAGCTGGTGGGCGCTTCGATCGACCTTCTGCTCGAATCGTCCAGCGTTTCCAGCAACCGGGCGGAAGGCGACGTCGCGATGCGCTTGGGATCGAGCGTCGAGATCGTCGCCGCCTCCGGCACGCGGATCCCCGTACGGTTCTCCACCTCGCTGGTATCGGGCGAAGGCGGCGGCGACGGGCGCGTCGTCTGCGTGTTTCGCGACCTCTCGGATCAGCGGCGCATCGAAGCGGAACATGCGGCGCTGCAGGAGCGTCTCTATCAAGCCCAGAAGATGCAGGCGATCGGCACGCTGGCGGGCGGCATCGCGCACGACTTCAACAACATCCTCGGCAGCATTCTCGGTTACGGGTTCCTGGTCCTCGAGGACATCGGTGAGGAGCACCCGTCGCACGGTTCGATCGAGCACATCATCCGGGCCGGCGAGCGCGCGAAGCGGCTCGTCCAGCAGATTCTCACCTATAGCCGCAACCAGGAGTCGAGCCTGGTGCCGACGGACGCGACCGCGGTTCTCGACGAAGCGCTGGAGGCTCTGCGTGGCGGCCTGGGCCGGAACATCACCGTCGAACGCGGCCGGTGGGAGTCCGCGGTGGTGCGCGCGGACGCGACGCAGATTCATCAGATCGTGGCGAACGTGTTCATGAATGCGGTGCATGCGATCGGCGATCGACCGGGCAAGATCCTGGTTTCGGTCGACACGACGATGATCGACGGCGACAAGATCGACTACCTCCCCGGATCCCGCGAAGCGCCGGATCGACCCGTGCTGGAGCAGACGAGCGGGTCCACGACCCGACTCACGTTCGGAACGCTCGCGCGCGGGCGGTATGCCCGGCTCGTCTTCGAGGACACCGGTTGCGGGATGGATCGTCAGACCATGGTGCGAATCTTCGAGCCATTCTTCACGACGAAGGAGGTCGGCAAGGGTACCGGGCTGGGCCTGGCCGCGGTGCACGGCATCATCCGCAACCACAACGGCGCGATCACGGTGGACAGCACCCCCGGCCGCGGCTCCAGGTTCGAGATCGCTCTTCCTTTGAGCTCCGAAGCGCAGGCGGTGCCGACGCGCGCACGCCCGGATGCACTGGCACTCGGCCACGAACGCATCCTGCTGGTCGATGACGACACCGCGCTGCTGGAGATGTCGCGCCAGACCCTTGCCAAGCTCGGCTATCGGGTCGATGCCTTCTCCCACGCCACGGACGCCCTCGCCGCTTTCCGACGCACTCCCTATGCGTGGGACGCCGTGCTCACCGACAGGACCATGCCCGAGCTGTCGGGTGAGGAACTCGCGCGCGCGATCCTTTCGATTCGCCATGACATGCCGATCGTGATGGCGACCGGGTACGGCGATCCGGCGGATGAGGAGCGCGTGCGCGCCCTCGGCGTCCACGAATTGCTGTTCAAGCCCGTCATCGGCCAGGAACTCGCCGCCGCCATGCGGCGCGCGCTGACGAACGATGCGCCGGTCCGGCGCATCGCATGATTCCGGCAAGCGATCCACACTGGAGTACGACGCGATGAACATGCCCATGATCGCCGGCTCGCCGCCAGCGCCAGCACCGTCGGCGCGCATCCTGGTGATCGACGACGACGACCAACTGCGCAGCTTCATTCTCACCCTGCTCAAACGGCGCGGATTCGACGTCACCGGCGTGATCAGCGGCCGCGAAGGCAAGGCGCTGCTCGGTCGGGAAACCTTCGACCTGATCATCACGGATCTGCTGATGCCCAACGAAGAAGGTCTCGGCACGATCCGCTGGGTGCGCGCGCGCGGCGACGGCCAGCCGAAGATCATCGCCATTTCGGGCGGCGGCAGCGAGCGGGCATGCTACCTCCAGCACGCGACCATGTTCGGCGCCGACGCGACCTTGGCGAAGCCCTTCGCGCCACCCGAGCTGCTCGACCTCATCGTCCGATTGTTGCCGAAGCTGCAAGCAGGGCAAGCCGCCGCGCCAAGCTGAGCCGGATCGACGCGCGTTCAGAGGAAGATGCCGGAGTCCGGGCGCCAGCAGAGCTGCGCAAGATCGCCCGCCCGCCAGGTCGCGCCGTCGTCCGCCTGCGCCACCAGCGACAACCGGTGTTCGCCGACCTGCACGACGATACGCAAGCTGGCACCGTGGAAGGCGACCGCGATCACGCGGGCGGGGACGGAAACCTCGTGCGTGCTGCACGCGGCATCGAGGCGCAATTCCTCCTGCCGAAGCACCAGCTGACGCGCGCCGTCGCCGACCGTGGGCGCCGGGACGCGCGCATCGGTGGCGAGCGTCGCCCATCCCTGCGCGACCTGCACGGGAACCACGTTGGCCGCACCGAGGAAGCGCGCCGCGAAGATCGTGGCCGGCTGGCGGTAGATGTCGCGTGGACTGCCGATCTGTTCGATCCTTCCCGCACGCATCAGGACGACGACATCGGCGAGGCTCAGCGCCTCGTCCTGATCATGCGTGACCAGCACGGTCGTCAACCCGATGTTGCGATGCAGCTCGATCAGCTCGACCTGCATGTCCTTGCGCAGCTGCGCATCGAGATTGGAGAGCGGCTCATCGAGCAGCAGCACCGGCGGATCGGCGATCAGCGCGCGGGCCAGCGCCACGCGCTGCTGCTGGCCGCCGGAGAGCTGGCGCGGGAAACGCTGCCCGAGCTCGTCCAGCCGAACCAGGCGAAGCGCCTCGGCGACGCGCGCGACCTGCGCCGGGCCTGTGCCGATGCTGCGCATGCGCAGCGGAAAGCGCAGATTCTCGGCGACGGTCATGTGCGGGAACAATGCGTAGCTCTGAAACATCATGCCGAGCCCGCGGCGCTCGGGCGGAAGTTCGGTCACGTCGACGCCGCCGATGCGGATCCGCCCCGCGCTGGGCGTCTCCAGGCCGGCGAGCAGACGCAGGAACGTCGTCTTGCCGCAGCCGCTGGGCCCGAGCAGGGCGACGAAGCTGCCATCGGGAATCGACAGGTCGACGGCGTCGAGCGCGGCGATGGCGCCGAATCGTTTGCTCAAGCCCGCCACGACGACGTCGGCCATCAGGCCGCCACCCGATCGAGGCCGACGCTGCGGTCGAGCGCGATCATCAACACGACAGTGAGCAGGATCATCAGCGTCGCCGCCGCCGCGACCGACGGATCGGGGCTGAACTCGAGCTTGCCGTAGATCAGGAGCGGCAGCGTCTCCACGCCCGGCGTGCGCAGGAACAGCGCAACCACCGCTTCATCGAAGGAGACGTTGAAGGCGAAGAACGCGCCGGCCGCGATCCCCGGCCGGGCCTGGGGCAGCACGACATGCCAGTAGCGTCGCCACCACGGCGCACCCATCACGCGCGCGGCTTCCTCGGCCGAGCGATCCGCGCGCGCCATCACGGCGACGACCGTGCGCACGACATAGGGCAGGGTGACGATCACATGGCCGGCAACGAGCGCCCAGAAGGACGAGCCGCCAGCGTAGCGGCTGAACATCATCAGCAAGCCGGTGCCGAGCAGGATGGTCGGAATCACGAGCGGCGATAGAAACAATCCGCCGAGCAATTCGGCACCCGGCACGGCGTGGCGCGTGATGGCGATCGCCGCCGGCGTGCCGATGGCAAGCGCGAGGATTGTCACGATCACGGCGAGCTTGAGACTGAACCAGGCCGCATCGAGATAGACGCGCGACGCCAGGATCTCCGCGTACCAGCGCAGCGACCAACCGCGCGGCGGGAAGACCAGGAATTCGCTCGCCGAGAACGAGCTGACGATCACCACCGCGAGCGGCGCGAGCATGAAGATCGCGACCGCGACCACGAGCAGCCAGGCGAGGCAGCGCGCCGCGAAGGAGATCCCACCGGCCATGGCTCAACCGCCCCGCGCGCGCGCCAGGCGCGCGTAAGGGAGGATCACAAGCAGGGCGAGGCCGAGCAGCAGGCTCGCCTGCGCCGCGGCGAAGGGCCAATCGAGCGTCGCCGTCATCTGCTGATAGATCGCGCCCGCGAGCACCGGCAGCCGCACACCGCCGACCAGCATCGGCGTCACGAAGGAACTCACCGCGAGCGCGAAGACGAGCAGCGAGCCCGAGACGATTCCCGGTCGCGCCAAGGGCAGGACCACGTGCCAGAGCGTGGCGAAGATCCCCGCCCCCATGGTCCGGGCGGCCTCCTCCAGATTGCGCTCGATGCGGCTCATCGCCGCCAGCACCGTCAGGGTCATGAAGGGCAGCAGGACTTGGGCGAGCGCGAGAACGATGCCGGTCTCGGTGTGCATCAACGAGAAATTCCGCGGCGCGAGTCCGAACAGCTCGAGCGTGCGCGCGAGCAGCCCGCCACGCCCGAGGATCACGAGCCAACCGAAAGTGCGAATGACCACGCTGGTCATCAGCGGCAGCACGATCAGCACGATGAGCGCCGCGCGGATCCAGCCTTGCGCCCGATACATCACATAGGCGAGCGGCACCCCGAGCAGCGCCGTGACGAGCGTGATCAGCAACGCGAGGCGGATCGTGCGTTCGGCGACGCGCGGATAATAGCCATCGACGAAGAGCTTGCTGAAATTCGCGATGCCGAACTGACCTGACCCTTCGTCGAACGCGAGGAGCAGGACCTGCACCACCGGCAGGGCAAACACGAAGCCGAGCGCGACGACGCCCGGGAGCAGCAGGACAAAGGCTTCGCGCTTCATCGATCGCGAGCGCCGCACCACGGGAGCCTGGTCGCGCGCGCAGCGGCGGACGAGACTCCCGTGGACGATGGCGTCACTTCGCGATCGCGCGGTTCCACTGCTCGGTCCACGCGCCGCGCATCTGGCCGATCTTGATCGGATCGAAGGTGACGAGGCTCTTCGTCGCTTCCTCGCCCGACAGCACACCCGCCGCCGCTTCGGCCGAGAGCACCGCCTTGCGATTCACCGGCGCGTAGCGAAACGACTCGGCCCATCCCGCCGACGCTTCGGCGCGCAGCGAGAAGTCGATGAACTTCAGCGCCAGCGCCTGGTTGGGTCTGCCTGCGACGAGGTTCACCGTGATCGGCGAGAACACGGCGCCTTCCCGGGGCTGCACGAATTTCACCGGCAGGCCCGCCTGGGTCAGGGTGAAGGCGTAGTCTTGTGCGTAGGGCGCGACCCACGCGTCGGATTGCGCGAAGGCCTGCTGGATCTCCGGCGATTTGGACAGGATGGTCGCGCCGGCCAGGCTCTTCTTCACGATGTCGAGTCCCGGCGCGATGTTGTCGAGCGTGCCGCCCGCGACCTTGTTGATCATCAGGAACGACAGCAGCCCCCAGTTGTTCGAGAGATCCGTGAGCACGAGATGACCCGCATAGGCCGGGTTGGTGATGTCGAGCCAGCTCTGCGGCGCCGGCTTCGCCTTGTTGGCGTCGTAGAGCATGCCGACCACCGCGGCCGAATAGGCCGGCCCTTCGCCCTTGGCGATGTTCTGCACCGCGAAGGGATAGAGATCGGCGTAGTTCGCGAGCTGCTCCGGCTTGATCGGCGCGAGCAGACCCTCGGCGGCGGCCGTCGCCTCGAGACCACCGGAGAGATGAACGATGTCGAAGCGCGGCGCGGCCTTCTGCGCGCGCAGCTGCGCCACCATGTCGGCGGAGTAGACCGTCGTCACGACGACCTTGACGTTGTTCGCCTTCTCGAAGGCGTCGATCACCAGATCGCGATGCTTGCGTTCATAGGCGCCGCCAAAGGAGTTGATGACGAGTTCGGTCTGCGCGGAAGCATCGTGCGCCACGAGCAGGGCGAGCAGCCCCACGCCGGCGAGAACTTGGCTACGCATGGTTTTCGATCTCCTCTTGGGTTGGGGTTCAACCGCCGAAGCGGCCGATCTCGACTTCCTTGGCGCCCGTCATGCGGATACCACGGCATTCATCGGCGATCGCGTCGATGCCATCGCGCATGATCCCCAGGATGTTCACCGGGGTCCAGCCGAGCGGACCGAAGGTGCGCCCGCCATTGTCGTAGAACATCCCAAGCTCCCAGAGCTCGTCGGTCAACCCCTTCATGACGTTCTTGCCCTGGTAGTACCAGAGCATCTCGCCCTTGGCCGGCGTCACCGTCTGGTTCTCGATCGGCACCTTGGTGGGGTCGAATGTCTGCGCGCTCTTCGGCAGACCGGTCATGATCTCCGGGCCCGCGAACATGGCGTGGAAGACGGTCACGCGGATCGGCTTCTTCAGCGCCTTCCACAGCGTGGCGCAGGTGACCGGCGCATTCTCCTCGTAGAGATCGATGATTCCCTGCGTGCGCGTTTTCACGAAACGGAGATAGAGACGACGTCCGGCCATGCGGTGCTCCCCTGGGGTGGATGACAATCAAGGCCGCCATCGTCGGATGCGGCGGCGATAGCGTCCAATCGAATTTTCTCCCCGGATACGCCCCCATTGATTGCGGTGCGCGTCGATCAAGGCCGGCACGTCCGGCCCGGCATGTTCGTCGATCGGACTCAAGCCGAACACCAGTCGCAGCGCTCGACCGCGCCGCAATGCGAGGTAGCCGATGGCGCAAATGGAGAATGTCGCCGCGATGACGATCGGCCCTTCGACCAAAGGCCTGAGCTGAGCTGGACGCAGTGCCATCACCGTCAACACGATCACGGTCTGGTGCAGCACGTATACCGGGAACACGGCTTCCGTCAGGGTGCGACGCCAAGCGCCATCGTGGTTGAGGTGGCGATGCGCGAACCCGACAGCGGCGACGGC
>JANNTF010000234.1:0-11779 GCA_031403455.1 Alphaproteobacteria bacterium
CAACTCGGTCAATGCCTGGGCGCTGCCGGCGGGCAAGCTCGCGGTCAACAAGGGGCTGCTGCGCTACGCCGCGAGCGAGAGCGAACTCGCCGCCGTGATCGCGCACGAGATCGGCCATGCCGAGCTCAGTCATCATCTGCAGGCCATTCGACGCGACAATTTCACCCAGGCGATGACCGCCGTGGGGCGCGATGTCGTGGTCTCGAGCCTGCGTGGTCCCGGCGGCGCGCTGACCAGCCTGGGCATCGATGCACTGCGCGCGCCGATGCACGCGCTGATCCGCACGGGCTATAGCCGCGAGGCCGAGCGCGAGGCGGACATGCATATTCTCGGCGTGTTCCGGCGCACCGGTCACGACCCCGCCGGCGCCACCGGTTTCTTCCGCACGATGCTCGAGCTCGTGCCCGCCGGTTCGGATGCGACCACGTCGCTGTTCAGCACGCATCCGGGCACGCAGGCGCGTATCGCCGATCTGGAACGCGAGAGCGCAAGCATGGCGCGCGGCGGCGGCGGCAGCGCCACCGCAGCGGCCTTCGCCGAGCTCAAGCAGAGTTTCCCGACGCGGCGCAATTTCAAGGGTCAGCGCGTCTGACGCCGGTCAGGCGCGGCCGGACGCCTTGCCCACGAGCCGCGTGGTCGAATGGCCCCGCTCGATATCGACGAGCACAACGCGGCCGCCCCAGCTCTGCACCTCGGGCGCTCCCACCACTTTGTCGATGGTGTAGTCGGCGCCTTTGACGAGCAGATCGGGCCGCAGCTGCTGGATCAACGCGAGCGGCGTATCCTCGTCGAAGATCACGACGCCATCGACGCTCGCCAGCGAGGCGAGCACCGTCGCGCGTGATGCCTCGTCCTGCAGCGGCCGATCCTTGCCCTTCAGCCGTTTGACCGACGCGTCCGAGTTCACCCCGACGACGAGCCGGTCGCAGGCGGCGCGCGCCTTGCGCAGCAGAGTCACGTGCCCCGGATGCAGCAGGTCGAAGACGCCATTGGTGAAGCCGACGCTGAGGCCGTGCCGGCGCCAGCGCTGGATCGTTTCCTGCCCTTGAGCGGCGGAGAAGATCTTCGCCTCCGAGGCGACATTGGCTTCATGCACGATCTCGCGCCTGAGCTCGTCGGGATAGACGACGGCGGTCCCCACCTTCCCAACGACGATCCCGGCGGCGACGTTCGCGAGCATCGCCGCGAGATCCATCTCGGCCCCCGTCGCCAGCGCGGCCGCGAATGTCGCGAGCACCGTGTCACCGGCGCCGGAAACGTCGAACACCTCGCGCGCCGCGGTCGGCAGCAGCACGGTCTTGCCCGTGGGCCTGACCAGCGCCACGCCATCCTTGCCGAGCGTGCACAGGATGGCCTTCAGGCCGAGCGTCTTGATCTGCCGGCGCGCCGCCTTCTCGATCTGCGCCACGCTATCGGTCGGCATGTCGACGGCGAGCCCGAGTTCGTGGCGGTTGGGCGTCAGGATGGAGGCGCCCTTGTAGCGGCTCCAATTCGTGCCCTTGGGATCGACGATGACCGGCTTGCGCGCCTTGATCGCCGCGGCGATCGTGGTTCGCGTCGTGGCGTCGCCGAGGACGCCCTTGCCGTAATCCGACAGCACCACGACATCGCAATCGGCAACCGCGTCGGCGATCAGGCGCTCGATGTCGCCCGCGGTCTGGCCATCCAGCTGCGCATTCGACTCCTGATCCGCACGCAGCAGCTGATGCGAATCCGCGACGAAGCGCGTCTTGATCGTCGTCGGCCGCGCCGGATCGACGAGCAGATGCGGCTCGACCTGTGCGAGCTTTCCCACCAGCGCCATGACTTCATACCCGGCGGCATCCTTGCCGACGACGGACACGAAGCCCGCATGCGCGCCGAGACTGACGAGGTTGCGCACGACATTGCCGGCACCGCCGAGCATCGACTGCTCGCGCTCGACACGGAAAACCGGGATCGGCGCCTCGGGACTGATGCGATCGACCCGCCCGTAGATGAAGCGATCGAGCATCACGTCGCCGATGCACAGCACGCGCGCCTTGGCCAAGGCATCGATCAGGCCGGCCAGCCGGACCGTCACGACCCGCACCAGCCCGCAGAAATTCGACGCGCCCCAGACTCCATCATGGCCCCTACCGGTCAGATCGCATGGTATTTGCGAAACCAATCGACGAAGCGGGGAATGCCCTGGTCGATGGGCGTCGTCGGCACGAAACCCAGATCACGCTGGCTGGCTTCGATGTCGGCATAGGTCTCCTTGACGTCGCCGGGCTGCATAGGCGCGAACTCGATGATCGCCTGGCGGTTGGTGGCGCGTTCGATCATCGCGATGAACCGCATCAGCGGTTCCGCCTGATGATTGCCGAGATTGTAGCGGCGATGCGGCGCGCCCGGACCCGACGGCGGACGATCGAGGGCCGCGAGGACGCCGGCCACGATGTCGTCGATGAAGGTGAAGTCGCGCTTCATGTCGCCGTCGTTGAACACCGTGATCGGTCGGTTCTCCATGATCGCGCGCGTGAAGATATACGCCGACATGTCCGGCCGTCCCCAAGGTCCGTAAACCGTGAAGAAGCGCAATCCCGTCTGCGGCAGACCGTAGAGATGAGAATAGGAGTGGCTGATCAGCTCGTCCGCGGCCTTGGTGGCGGCGTAGAGCGACACGGGCGCATCCACCTTGTCGTCGACCGAGAACGGCAGCTTCGTGTTGCCGCCATAGACGGAGGACGACGACGCGTAGACGAGATGCGCGATGCGGCCATGGCGGCGGCACGCCTCCACGACGTTGAAATGGCCGATCAGATTGGCGCGGATGTAGTCGCCGGGATGGTCGATCGAGTGACGCACGCCGGCCTGGGCGGCGAGATGGACGACGCGGTCGGCGCCCGAATCCGCGAGTGCGCGCGCGAAAGCGCCGTCCGCGGCCAGATCGGCGCGGATCAGCCGGAAGCGCGCGCCGTGCCGCGCGAGCTCGGCCAGCCGCGCTTCCTTGAGTGCCGGATCGTAATAGGCATTGACGATGTCGAACCCGACGACGTCCTCACCGCGTGCGATCAAGGCTTGCGCAACGCTGTAGCCGATGAAGCCGGCGGCGCCGGTGACGAGAATTGTCATGGGGATCTGCAACTCACGGCGCGAGAAAAGTCACGTCAGCCTAGCCATGCGCTTGTTTATAGAAGCTTGAGGACCGGAACACGCCGCATGTGGTTCAGCCGCAGCGTCGGCAGCGGCGCTCGAGAAAAACGGTCTCTTCGTCGGCATCGAACATGGCGTGGTCGAGGACGACACGCAGCGCCTTCGACACGTCGGGCAGGCCATATTGCCCGGCCATCTCGGTCAGCCAGGCGAATTGGTCGGATTCGAGTTCGAGCTTCTCGACGATCTTGTGCTTCTGCATGAACCCTCGCTGCCTCAGGCCCGCAACGGCTCGAGGATGGAAACGTAGTTGGCGACCGCCGCGCCGCCCATGTTGAACACGCCGGCGAGGCCGGGATTCCTCACCTGCATGGCGCCCGCGGTGCCGGTGGCCTGCATCGCCGCCATGATGTGCATGGACACGCCGGTCGCGCCGATCGGATGGCCCTTCGCCTTGAGTCCGCCCGACGCATTGACCGGCAGCTTCCCGTCCTTCGCCGTGATGCCCTCGAGCGCCACGCGCCCGCCCTGGCCGGGCTTCGCGAGTCCCATCGCCTCGTATTGCAGGAGCTCGGCGATGGTGAAGCAATCATGAGTCTCGACCAGACGCAGATCGTCGATGCGCGTCCCGGCCTGGGCGTGCGCCTGACGCCACGCCTCGCTGCAGCCTTCGAAGGCGATGATGTCGCGACGGCTCATCGGCAGGTAGTCGTTGACATGCGCGCGCGCGCGAAACGCGACGGCCTTCTTGAGAGCGAGGGCCGTCTCGACATCGGCCAGCACCAGCGCCGCCGCGCCGTCCGAGACCAGGCTGCAATCGGTGCGCCGCAACGGGCCGGCGACGAGCGGATTTTTCTCCGAAACCGTCCGGCAGAATTCGTAGCCGAGATCCTTGCGGAGCTGAGCGTAGGGATTGTCGACGCCGTTGCGGTGGTTCTTGGCCGCGATCATGCCCATCGCGTCGGATTGGTCGCCGTGGCGCTGGAAGTAGAGTTGCGCGATCTGCCCGAAGACGCCCACGAAGCTCATGCCGTCGCGGTCCTCCTCCTTCACGTAGCTCGCCTTCATGAGGATGCCGCCGATCTGATCGCCCGGCGTCTCCGTCATCTTCTCGACGCCGACGACCAGGACGATTCGCGCACGCTTGGCCTCGATGCGTGTGATGCCCTCGTGGATCGCGGCGGTGCCGGTCGCGCAGGCATTCTCCACCCGCGTCGCCGGTTTGAAGCGCAGCGCGTCGCTCGCCTGCAGCACCAGCGAGGCGACGAAATCCTGCTTCACGAAGCTGCCGCCGAAATGGCCGACATAGATGGCGTCGACATCCCGAGGCGCGAGACCGGCATCCGCGATCGCCTGCGCCGCGACCTCCAGGACCAGCGCCTCCAGATCGACGCCCTCGCGCTTGCCGAATTTGCCGTGCGCCCAACCGACGATACAAGCCGTCATGGGGTACCTCCCAGATTGCGAATGAACAGCACGATGGATCCTACACGAGCCGCCATGCGATCGGGCCATCGGGAAAGCCGACCACCCGGGTGGCGCCGACCGCAAGCGGGGCCGGCGCGGCGGTGGAGATCCGCACCAGGGTGATTCTCTCCTCGTTCGGCGGCAAGCCATAGAAACCCGGCCCGTTGAGGCTCGCAAAGGCCTCCAGGCGATCGAGCGCGGCCTCCTCGTCGAAGACCTGCGCATAGACCTCCAGCGCGGTGGCGGCGCAGAACACGCCGGCCGCCCCGCACGCGCATTCCTTGGCCTCCACGCTATGCGGCGCCGAGTCGGTGCCGAGAAAGAATTTCGGCGACCCCGAGGTGGCGGCTTCGCGCAGCGCCAACCGATCCGCCTCGCGCTTGGCGATCGGCAGGCAATAGAGATGCGGCCGCACGCCGCCGCGGAAAATGTCGGACCGATTGATGACGAGATGATGCGGCGTGATGGTCGCCGCCACCCGGTCCGGCGCCGCGCGCACATACTCGACCGCGCGCCGGGTGGTGATGTGCTCGAGCACGATCTTGAGACGCGCATGCGCCTGGACCAACCCGTCGAGCACCTCGTCGACGAAGACGGTCTCGCGATCGAAGATGTCGACACCCGGGCGCGTGACCTCGCCGTGCAGCAGCAGCGGCATGCCCAGCTCGGCCATCGTCGCGAAGACACGATCGAGGCGTCCGAGATCCGTCACGCCATGCGCCGAGTTCGTCGTGGCATGCGCGGGGTAGAGCTTCGCCGCCGTGAAGACGCCGTCGCGATATCCGGCCGCGACATCCGAAGGATCGGTATCGTCGGTGAGGTACACCGTCATCAACGGCGTGAAGCGCACACCGGCGGGCACCGCGGCGAGGATGCGTGCGCGATAGGCGCGCGCCGCGGCGGCGTCCGTCACCGGGGGCACCAGATTGGGCATCACGATCGCGCGCGCGAACCGCGTGGCCGTCAGCGGCGTCACCGCTGCGAGCATGTCGCCATCGCGCAGATGGACATGCCAGTCGTCGGGCCGACGGAGCGTCACGCGATCGATCATGAGGTCATCCGGTCGGAGTCGACTCGAGGCACTCGAGAATACCGCCATCGCAGGGCAGGTTGAGAATGTGCCGGCGGTGCCACAGCGCGTAATAGAGCAGCGTCCAGGCCGCGAAGCCCTGGCGCTTGCCACCGCGCGTGAACAGCCGCTCGACGGCGCCTGGCCGCGCGAGTTCCGCAACGCCCGGCTGCCGGGCGACCAGCGGCCCGAGCCGCGCCCCATCGCCGAGAATCCATTGCGCCACGGGAACCGTGAACCCGCGCTTGCGCGTGAAGGGCTCGGCCGCCGGCAACTTGCTCGCGAGCCAACGCCGCAGCACCCATTTGCCCAGCCCATCGCGCACTTTCAGGCTGTCGGGCAGGCGAAACACGGCGGCGGCGACCTGAGCGTCGAGGAACGGCGTCCGGCCCTCGACACCATGCGCCATCAGGCAGCGATCGAGCTTGGTCAGCAGATCGTTGGGCAACCAGTCGGTGCAATCCAGCGCCTGCGCCGCTTGCAGACGGGAGCGGCCACCCGCGCGCGCGGCGACGTCCGCCGCCTCCAGCCCGTCGCGCCAACCCCGGCTCGGCTCGCGCAGCAGCTCCAGAGTCTCCAGATTGCCGCGCCTGCGCATCGCGCGCCCACCGAGCCACCACGGCCGCATCACCGCCCGATAGCGGCCATAGCCGCCGAACAATTCGTCGCCGCCTTCGCCGGAGAGCACCACTTTGATCCCCGATTTGCGCGCCGCCTGGGCGAGATGCCACGTCGGGATGATCGCATAATCGGCCGCCGGATCGTCCATCGCCGCCGCGATCGCCGGCAAGGTGGCGAAGAAATCGGCGGCCGAGACCCCGACTTCCTCGAGTTCGGCGCCGCAGGCCTGCGCGACCACGCGCGCGGCGGCGCGCTCGTCATGCGTCTCGGCGTCGGGAAAAAACGCCGTGAAGCTGCGCACCGGACGCTCGTTGAGCTGCGCCATGATCGCGAGCACGACCGACGAATCGATGCCGCCCGACAGGAACATGCCGTAGGGCACGTCGGAGCGCTGATGCACGCGCACGGAATCCGTGATCGCCGCTTCGAGCGCGGCCAGCGCCGCCGCTTCCGTCTGCTCCGCCGGCGCGCCATCGGGCAAGGCGTCGCGACGGCGCCGATCGACGATGCGGCCGCCGGAGATCACGATCGTCTCGCCCGGCAGCACGCGCTGGATGCCCTTGAAGATCGTCTCGCGCCGGGTCGTGAATTGCAGCTCCAGGAGTTCGCCAAGCGCGGTCGGATCGATCTCGCGCGCGGCGAAGGCGCCCGCCAGCAGCGCCTGCGGCTCGGAAGCGAACGCAACGCCGTCGCCGCGCTCGGTGTAGTAGAGCGGCTTGATGACGAAGGGATCGCGCGACAGCACCACGCGCCCCTCGCGCGGATCATGGATCGCCATCGCCCACATGCCGCGCAGCGTCTCGTTGAACGCCAGACCGTCGCGACGGTAGAGGATGAGCGGCGGCTCGCAATCCGATTGGGTCGTGAAGCGCGTGCCCGGCAGCGCCGCGCGCAGCTCGAGATAATTGTAGATCTCGCCGTTGGCGATCAACGCCGCGCCCTCGGGTTCGAAGATCGGCTGGACGCCGGTCGCGAGATCGATGATCGCCAGCCGGTTATGGGTCATGGCGACATTGCCGCTGTGATAGGCGCGCATCCCGTCGGGTCCGCGATGGGCGAGCGCCGCGCCCATGGCGGCGACCTGACCCAGCGGCGGCGCCTGCCGACCGATCGCCATCATGCCCGATATGCCGCACATCAGCGGCGCCCCTGGCCACGCGCACGCGCGGTGATGTCGGCGAAGAATTCCAAGTAACGCGTCACGACGGCCGCCTCTGTGAACTCGGCTTCATAAGCGGCCCGCCCTGCGGCGGCAAGCGCGGCGCCCTGCGCGCGATTCGCGATCAGCGCGGCGATCGCCGCCGCGAGCGCAGCGGCATCGTCCACCGGCACCAGCACGCCGGTTTCCATGTGGCGAATGAGCTGGCTCGGCCCGGCGCTTGCCGCCGCCACGACCGGGCGGCGATGGGCCCAGGCCTCGATGATCACATTGCCGAGGGGTTCGTGGCGCGATGGGCAAACCAGCAAATCGGCCGCCGCGAGCAGCGCGCCGATATCCTGTCGCCAGCCCAGAAACTTGACCCGCGCCTCCACACCCGACGCGCGTGCCTGGGCGCGCAACGCGGCTTCCAACGGCCCGTCGCCGGCGATCCAGACCTGCAGTTCGGGCAGCGCGGCGGCGGCGGCGATCAGCACGTCGAACGCCTTGTTCGCATGCAACCGACCCAGCGCCAGCACGAGCGGCCGATCGTCGCGCGCGCCCAGACTCGCGCGATCGATCGCCGCGCCCGGCGCCGCATCGACGAAATTCGGCAAGTAGACGGCACGTGCCGCAGGCCAGCCGCTGCGCACGAGATAGTCGCGCAGATCCGGCGTATTGCCGATCAGCCAGTCGCAATGCCGGTAATATTTGAGATCGTAGTAGCCGCCGAGCCGCCCCACCGCGACATAGCGCGCGCCGCGCATCAGCACGCGCGGCGGCAGCGCACCGCAGGCCCGGTTCATCCAGCCCAGCACGACATCCGGATCGCAGGCCGTGAGCGCGCGCGCCAGGCCGAGACGGGTCGCGAGATCGAGCGGCCCGCCGAATCCGAGCTGCACGACCTCGACCCCGCCGCGCTTCAGGCGCTGCGCGCGCGCGTGGTCGCGCCGGATCGCGACACGCTGGTCGACTCCCGCGCGGGCGAAGGCGAGCGCCAGTCGCTCGAAGAAGCCCTCCGCCCCGCCCAGCTTCGCGCCCGCCATCGCCTGGAATATGCGTAACCCGTTCGACATCGATTCCGCGCAAAGCTGTGCCCCATCGCCACGGCGCGAACAAGCATATCGCCGATTGACGGGCGCACCGCCGCGCGCGACATCTCGCCGGCACAGTATGGTTTCGCAGCCCGCTCGCCCCCGCGTCGTCGTCATTCAAGCCCTGCCGGGACTCGGCGACGCGCTGTGGCATCTCGGCGCCTGCCGCGCCATCGCCGCCGTCAGTCCGGGCGGCGTCATCGCCCTGGCGTCACCCGCACGCACGCAGTCGCGCGCGCTCTTCGCGGCCGAACCTTGGCTCGGCGCGGCGTTCGACCTCGTTCGCGGCGCGCGCGGCGCACTGACCCTCGCGCGCCTGTTGCGCGCCCATCGCTTCGACCGCGCAGTCATCCTCCATCACAGCCCCAGCATCGCCTTCGCCGCTTGGGCCGCTCGCGTGCGGCTTCGCGCCGGGTTCGGATTCGCGGCGCAGCGCTTCTGGCTCAACGACGGCGCGGCGCTCGCCTCTCCCCTGGCCGGGGCCCATCAGATCGCGCGCTGTCAGGCTTTGCTCGAGGGCCTCGCGATCAAACCCGTCACGGGAGAGACGCGGCTGGCCCTGCCCGATGAATCGCGCGGCCGTGTGGCGCGGCGCTTCGATGCGCTGCGCGGTCCGTGGCTGGTGCTCGCGATCGGCGGCTCCGAAGCCTTCAAGCGCTGGCCCGAGGCGCGTTTCGCCGCGCTCGTCGAGCGGCTCGATGCTCGGGCCTGGCCCAGCATCGTCCTCCTCGGCGGCCCTGACGATGCCGAGTCGGGCGCGCGCATCCGCGCCGCGACGAGTCGGCCGGGAGTCGTGCCCGTCTTCGATCTGCCGATCGCCGACAGCGCGGCGCTGATCGCGCGCGCGCGCCTGCTCGTGGGCAATGATTCGGGGCTCATGAATCTCAGCCTCGCGGTGGGCACGCCCGCGATCGGCCTGTTCGGCGCCACGCCGCCGCTCGTGCACGATCCCAAGCTGCACGCGCTCGTCCCGCCCAACGGTCCGAGCGCCGGCGGCATGGCGGCGATCAGCGTCGACGCGGTGATCGGCGCTCTCAGCGCCCACGCATGAGAAGATCGCGCGACGCCGCCTCGACCGCATCGAGGTCGAGCGACGCCATCAACGCGCCCGGCCCGATTTCACCGCGCCGCGCGCGCGCCATCAGCTCGGATACCGGCTCGGGCGTGCGCAGGAAGGCGGCGTGCGCGCCCCACGGCCGATAGCGGCGATCCGGACTCGGACCGAATAGGCCAAGCGTCGGCGCGCCCGCCGCCGCGGCCAGATGCATGAGGCCGGAATCGTTGCCGACATAGAGCCGCGCGCGCGCCAGGCAGGCCGCGACGGCAAGCAGATCCTCGCCTTGCGTGAGGTCGATGAGATCATGCGGCGCGATCGCCTGCAGCAGCGGCGCGACCTGATCACGCTCCGTGGGCGCAGCGGCGATCAGCACGCGCGCGCCGGCGAGAGGCGCGCCCGGTGCCGTCAGCCGCCGAACGAGCGCGACGTAACGCTCGATCGGCCACGTCTTCGCCGGCCAGTTCGCCGCCGGGCCGATGGCCAGCACCGGCCGGTCATCCGGGATGCGCCGCGACGCCGTCGCGCGATGCGCTTCGGAGAGCCACAGCGTGGGCGCAGGCGCCACGATGCCGGCCAGAAATCCCAGTTCCTCGACGCGATGCAGATCAGGATACGTGTGACGATCCACGAGCGCGGCCTTGCGCCACAGGAAGGAGGTGAGCAACGAGCCGCGCAGATCGACCGCCATGTCCCACCGCGTCGTCGCGACGTCGCCCCACAAGGTGAACCAATGCCCGGCGGCCTTGCGCTTGTTCAGCACGATCACGCGCTCCAGCCCGGGGATCGCGGCGAACAGCGACCGCGCGGGCGCGCCGCACGCGATGGTCACGCGCGCGTCGGGATTGCGCGCGAGCAGATGCGCGAGCAGACCGGTCGACAGCACCGCGTCGCCGATCCGCGTCGCCGTGACGAACAGGAGATTCAAGATCGGGCGCGCTCAGCGCGCGAAATCTTCGAACTCGGCAGCGCCGATCGCCCAGGTCCGTCCATTACGCACCTCGCGGCATTTCGCGCTCATGCGGTCGAAGACCGTGCGCTCCTTCAGGAGTTCGATCGCGGCATCGGCGAATTGCGTCTCGGTGGTCGTCATCCTGGCCGTCTCGCCATCGACGATCCGCGCACCGAGCACCGGCGCTGCGGGACGCAGGACGGCAGGCAGGCCCAAGGCCTGGCTCTCGGCCAAGGTGAAGCCGTAGACCTCGTTGGGCATGCCCGGGTAGAGGAACGCGCGCGCCGCGCGATAGGCTTCCGCCATCCCCGAATCGCCCTGCGGGCGCAGCACGAGAATGCCGCGATCGCGCGCGGCCTGGACGAGATCGACCAGCGGCTTCACGCCCGCCGGCACGTCGCTGCCGAGAATTCCGCGATTGAGCAGGGCGGAGTAGACGTGCAGCTCGGCTTTGGGCACCGCTGGGCGGATGCGATCGATCCACAGCGTCAGCAGCCAACCAAGCCCGGCCTGCGGATGCGCGACCGTCACGGCGCGTGGCGGGTCGTAGACGCGCATCGCTTCGTCGTCGAGATAGTTCGAGGCCAGACCAGGCTGGAACACCCGGGTCTCGAGCTGCAAGGGGTTGGCCCAGCGCGCGAGATGCGGCGACGAATAGAACAGGACAAGCGGGCGGTGCTTCTCGAGCAGCGCGCGGTTCTCCGGGGTGTCGAGATCAGCGGGGTCGCCGGCGCACCAGAGGATGCGCCGGGTCGCGGTGGCGACGAAATCGAGCAGCCGGGGATGGCGCATCGCCACCAGCGTATCGGTATCGGCCGGGCGCTCCGTATCGAAGGGCTCCCACTTCGCGCCGTCGACCTGCAGCCCGTAGGTCGTGCGGTTGAACACGGTGACTTCGTTGCCGCGCTGCGCCAATGGCGACGGCAGCAGGGCGAAGGCCTTCTCCGGCCCGCCCATCGGCTGGCTGGACGGGCTGTAGCCATCGAAGGCGAATGAGTCGTCGACGAAAAGAAAACGCATGGGTGGCGGGGTTTATAGGGATCGGACCCGGCCTTGCCAAGCCGAGGCGCAACCCTTAGTCAACGAAGCCCATGACAATTCCCGCGCGACGCCGATGAGCGAAACCCGCATCACGACTCTGGATTCCCGCGCCGTACTCGCGATCAGCGGCGACGATCGGCGCACCTTCCTCCAGGGCCTGATCTCCAACGACATCAACAGGGCGACCGAACGCCAGGCCATCCACGCGGCCTTCCTGACGGCGCAG
>JANNTF010000235.1:0-8236 GCA_031403455.1 Alphaproteobacteria bacterium
GGTTCGATTTCCCCTTCGGTCTCCCGGCGCCACGACCCTTGGGCGCCGCCGCCTTCGATGCGACATGGCGCAGCGTCGAGCGCGAGTGCAAGGGCGATCGCGACTTCTATGCTGGCAGCTTCGTCGCCCGCCGCCCCGGTGCCTTTCTGCGGGTGGGCGGTGAGCGGTCACCGGCCTGGCGCCCGTGGATTCGCGATACCGATCAAGCGTGCAAGCGCGTCGCGCGCGTCACCCCGGAGACCCCATTCAAGCTGATTGGGCCGAAGCAGCCGGGTATGGCCGGACTCTCCGGGATGCGCGTCCTGTCGGCGCTCAAGCGCGGCTTCGGGGACGACATGGCGGTTTGGCCTTTCGAGCCGGTCGCGGATTGCCGAGTGGTCGTGGTAGAGATTTTCCCGACGGTCTTTCGCCACGCGGCAGGGTTCCGAAACGCCAAGCTTCGATCGGGTCACGCGCTGGACACCGCCTTGGCGGTCTTCGGGTCCGAAGCCGCGCGGCTCGCCACGGGTTCCGACGATGAAACGGATGCAATGATCAGCGCGGCTGCCTTGAGACATCTCCTGCGTCGCGGCGCCGCGCGCGCTTTCGCTCGACCCACCACGCCGCGGCTTCGCTGCGAAGGCTGGATCTTCGGGGTGCCCGCATGAATCCGGCGTTGCTCGGTGCCATTGCGCTCGGCGGGGCGCTCGGCTCGGTCGCGCGTCATGTCACGGCAGTGCTGGTCGTACAGGCGGTGGGCCCCGGATTCCCCTGGGGCACGCTGGCGGTCAACGTGATCGGCGGCTTCGCGATCGGGGTGCTGGTGGAGTTGATGGCGTCGCGCTGGAGCTTGCCGCCAGAACTCCGCGGCTTCCTGATCACGGGCGTGCTGGGTGGGTTCACGACCTTCTCGGCGTTCTCGCTCGAAGTCGTCGCGATGATCGAACGCCACAGTTTCGCTTCAGCCTCGGCTTATGTCGTCGGGTCCGTGGCGCTGTCACTCGGCGCAACGTTCATCGGTCTTTGGACCGTGCGAGGTCTGGCATGAGCGGTGTGGAGATCGTCGAAGTCAAAGCCGAGGAGGCTGATCAACGCCTCGATCGCTGGCTGCGCCGCCGGGTCCCGGGGCTCACCCAGGGCCGGATCGAGAAGCTGTTGCGCAAGGGCGAGATCCGGCTGGACGGCAAGCGTGTGGACGGCAAGACGCGCGTCTATGCCGGCCAGATGATTCGCCTGCCACCGAATATCGAGAAGGCGATCGTCGCGACAGCCGGCCCGGCGCCCGTCTCCGAGGCCGATGCGCGCGAGATCCGCCGCATGGTGATTCACGAGGATGCGGACATCATCGTGCTCAACAAGCCCACGGGCCTGGCGGTGCAGGGTGGCACGGGGCAGGGGCATCATGTCGACGGCATGCTCGGCGCGTTCGCGGGCTCCGACGGCGAGCGCCCGCGGCTGGTGCATCGCCTCGACCTCGATACCTCGGGTGTGCTCGTGCTCGGTCGGACGTTGCGATCGACGGCATTCCTCGCCGAGGCTTTTCGCGGCAGATCGGTGCGCAAGACCTATTGGGCGCTGGTTGCCGGTGTGCCCCAGCCGCTGCGCGGACGCATCGACATGGCGCTGGCCAAATCTGGCGGGCCGTCCGGCGAACGCATCGTGCGGGACGACGAGGAGGGCAAGCGCGCGGTCACGCTCTACGCCACCATCGACCAGGCGATCGGTCGCTGCGCGTGGGTTGCGCTGCGGCCGGTGACCGGTCGCACGCACCAACTCCGCGTTCACACGGCGGTCGCGCTCGGCACACCGATCGTGGGCGATTCGAAATATGGCGGCGCGGCCGCAACTCTGGCGACCGATGCACTGTCGCCGCTCCTCCATCTTCACGCGCGCGCGCTGTCGCTCCCGCATCCCGCCGGCGGCATGCTGCGGGTGACGGCGCCGCTGCCGCCCCACATGAAGAAGTCCTGGCAGTTCTTCGGATTCGATCTCGAGATCGATACGGAGATGGTGTTCGAGCGCAGAGGTGCCGATGCGTGACGTCGTCCGGAACCGGTCGCGGCTGGCGGTATTCGATTGCGATGGCACGCTGGTCGACAGCCAGCATGTCATCATCGCCTGCATGCATGCGGCTTTCGCCAGCGAACGCCTGGATGTGCCGGATGGCGAGGCGGTGCGGCGGCTGGTCGGGCTGCCGCTCGCCGACTCGGTTGCCCGGCTCGCGGGCGCTGCGTGTTCGGACGATTCCGCGCGCATTGCGCGGATCGTCGAGGCCTACAAGCAGAGTTTCTTCGCGCTGCGTCAGCGTCCCGAACACCATGAGCCGCTCTACCCCGGCTGCCTGGCCGCGCTCGCGGCCATCGAGGCGCAAGGGTGGTTGCTCGGCGTTGCGACGGGCAAGACACGGCGCGGCCTCGACGCCGTGCTGGAGCGCCATGGCTTGACCGGGCGCTTCGTCACGCTGCAAACCGGTGATCTCGGCCCAGGCAAGCCGCATCCGGCCATGCTCGTGCGTGCCCTGGATGAAACCTCCGTCGAGCTGCGCGATGCCGTTATGATTGGCGACACGAGTTACGACATGGAGATGGCGGCAAGCGCCGGCGTTGCTGGCATCGGTGTCGCATGGGGGTATCATCCGACCGCTGAATTGATTGCGGCCGGCGCGACCGCACTCGTCGAGCATTTCGATGAGCTGCCTGCGCTTCTGACGCATCGCTGAAGGAGAACGCCATGTCGAAAGCGGTCAAGGTTCTGATCGGGATCGTGGGCCTTGTCGTCGTCGCGCTTGGCGGCTTGTTCGCCTATGTCGCGATGCTGGATTTCAACCAGTACAAGCCGCTGATCGCCGCGCAGGTGAAAGCGGCCACCGGGCGCGAGCTGGAGATCAAGGGCAAGATCGCACCGCAGTTCAGCCTTACGCCGACGTTGGCGGTGGACGGCGTCACCTTGGCGAACGCGCCGTGGGGCGAGAAGCGTCCAATGGTGAGCATCGAGCGTTTCGAGGCGAAGCTGCAACTCGTGCCGCTGATCATGAGCTTCGGCAAGCGGATCGTGATCGATCGCGTGCTCCTGAAAGGCGCGGAGATCTGGCTCGAGACCGACGACAAGGGTGCCGGCAATTGGAAGCTCGCGGTCGCGCCATCGTCGAGCGGTGCGTCTGCACCCGCCGCGACCGGATCTGCGCCCGATGTCGTCGTGATGGATGTGGAGCTGCAAAGCGCGAAGCTCTCGTTCAAGCCGGCGAAGTCAACGCCCACCGTGCTGACGCTCGACAAGGCGACGATGCGAGGCGACACCGAGACGAGTCCGCGCAAAGTCGAAGCTGCGGGCGCCTACAACAAGCTCAAATTCGAGATCGGTGGCCAGATCGGCGCCGTCGCGCAGCTCATGAAGGGCCCGTTTCCGGTCGATCTGTCGCTGCGGATGGGCGATCGCGCGGCCGCCAAGCTGGTCGGTCAATTGCGCGAGCCGCTGGCGACGAAGGATTATGAGCTGCGCATCACCGCCGACATGGCGGAGATCGGGCGCATCGGCGAGCTCGCAAGCGAGGCCGGCATTCCCGGCATTCAGGTGCCGGCGTTGGGACCGCTGAAGCTCGATGTGCTGGCCGCCGACAAGGCGCCAGGCGGGCGCGTGTCGCTGCCTTCGGTGAAGCTGACGATCGGGACGGCGGAGAGCTTGCTGCTGGCGATCGACGGCGCGGTACGCGATCCCTTGGGGCCGGCGCAAACGCCCGTGGCGGCGCCGGGTGCGGTGTTGAAGCTCGTCGGCAGCTCGCCGGATCTCGCCAAGCTGGCGCAGAAGCTCGGACTCGGTGGCGGGCTCGGCGGCCCCTTGAAGATCGCCGGAGAACTCGCCGACCAGGGCGTCGACAAGCTCGCGTTGAAGGGTTTCAGCATCGAGGCTGCGGGCAGCGATCTCGCCGGCGACGGCGTATTTGCGTTTGGCGCTGCCAAGCCGGAGATCACGGGCAGCTTCAAGTCGAAGCTCCTCGACCTCACCAAGCTGATGCCGCAAGGCGCGGCCGCGGCGCCGGCGACCACGCCCGCGGCCGGCGATGGGCGCGTCATCCCCGACACGCCGCTGCCGTTCGGCGCTCTCGATGCCGCCAATGCCGATCTGCAGCTCAGCATCGCCGCGCTGGTGGCGCCGGCGGCGAAGCTGCAGAGCGTCGTGCTGCGCGCCGTGTTGAAGGGAGGCGCACTCGCGCTCAAGCCGTTCACCTTCGAGATGGATGGTGGACGGTTCGCGCTCGAGACCGCGATGAATGCGAAGGACCGCAGCCTCACGCAGAAGGTCGAGGTGCGGAACATCGAAGTCGGTCGCATCCTCCAGGAGCGCCAGCTCAATGACTGGTTTCGCGGCGGCCGCGCGACGCTCGACATGAATGTTCATGGCAAGGGCGACACGACGCGCGCCATCGCCGCCAGCCTCGGCGGCGATGCCGCGTTCAACATGGGGCCTGGCGAGATCGGACAGGCCCTGCAGCGCGTGCTCGGACAGTGGCTCTCGGCGGTATCGCCGGCGTTGGCGCAGATCCAGATCGGCACGTCCGTGCGCTGCGCTGTCTATACGGTCGGCTTCAACCTTGGTGTCGGCACGCTGCGGCAAGGCGTGGTCGAGACGCAATTCATCACGGCGCGGAGTTCGGGCAATTTCAATCTCGGCAACGAGCATCTCGCCTTGCGCACGCAGGCCGGCCCGATCGGCGTTCAGACCACGGGCAGCTTCAGCCAGCCCAGAACCTCGATCGATACCGCCAGCACGGCGTTGGGCGTGATCGAGGGGGCGGCGGGTGCCGCTGGAGGCGTGGTTGGCGGCGTGCTCGGGGCTGTGACGGGGCAGGGTGGCGGGAGCGGCGGCGGGTGTGGCAGTGGCGGCGGCGGGCAGCAGCAGCAGCGGCCGAGCATTCCGCTGCCAGGTGGCGGGGCGCTGCCAATCCCCAATCCGTTCCGCCGCTGATGGCGCCTTGAGCGCAGCGTCGTCGCCTGGCCGGCGCGCTTACGCCACCGTCGCGGTCGTGCCGGGCGAGGCCGGCCTGACGATCTGCCTCGATGGCAAGCCATTGCGCTCACCGGCCGGAACGGTGCTGGCCGCGCCGAGCGCCGCGCTGGCGGACGCGGTCGCCGAGGAATGGCGGGCGCAGCCAGCGAAGCTCGACATCGCGCGGGCGCCTTTGACGCGACTGCTCGGCACCGCGCTCGACCGCGTGCCGCGGCATCGGTCCGGCATCGAGGCCGAGCTCTGCGGCTATGCGCAAACCGAGCTCGTTTGCCATTGGGCCGAGCGCCCGCCAGAGCTGGTGGCGCGTCAGCAGGCGACGTGGCGGCCGCTGCTCGACTGGTTCGCACGCAATTACGACGCTCCCCTGGTCGTCACCTCGTCGGTCATTGCCGTGGCGCAACCCGAGGCCAGTCTCGCCGCAATCCGGCGGGCGCTGGCGGCGATGGATGATTTTCGCCTGACGGGCCTCTCGCTCGCGGTCGGCACCGCCGGCTCCCTCGTCCTCGGCTGCGCGCTGGCGCAGGGGTATCTCGAGTCCGAAGCGGCATTCCAGGCCTCGGAGCTCGAGCAGAGCTTCCAGATCGCGCAATGGGGCGAGGATGCCGAAGCGACGCGGCGGCGGGCCCAGCTGCGTGTCGATCTCGATCTCGTCGTGCGCTGGTTCGCGCTCGTCCCGCGATGACCGCGTGGCGCTGCGGCGCCTTGGTTCTGGCGCGATCCGGCTCGGCTCTGCTACTCACGCGCTGGAACAAAGGGTTCGGAGATCATGCAGGACATCCTTCGGCAACTCGCGGACAAGCGAGCGGCGGCGCGCGCAGGTGGCGGTCGCCGGCGTGTCGAGGCGCAGCACGCCAAGGGCAAGCTCACCGCCCGCGAGCGGCTCGACATCCTGCTCGACGAGGGTTCGTTCGAGGAATGGGACATGTTCGTCGAGCACCGCTCCAGCGAGTTCGGCATGGCGGATCAGAAGCCCCCGGGTGACGGCGTCGTCACCGGCTGGGGCACGATCAATGGGCGGCTCGTCCTGGTCTTCAGCCAGGATTTCACCGTGTTCGGCGGCTCGCTCTCGGAAGCGCATGCCGAGAAGATCTGCAAGATCATGGATCACGCCATGAAGGTCGGCGCGCCGGTGATCGGCATCAACGATTCCGGCGGGGCGCGTATCCAGGAAGGCGTGGCGTCGCTCGGCGGCTATGCCGAAGTCTTCCAACGCAATGTCGATGCCTCGGGCGTGATCCCGCAGATCTCCTTGATCATGGGGCCGTGCGCCGGGGGCGCCGTGTACTCGCCGGCGATGACCGATTTCATCTTCATGGTGAAGGACTCGTCCTACATGTTCGTCACCGGTCCCGAGGTGGTGAAAACCGTCACGCACGAGAGCGTGACACAGGAGGAACTCGGTGGCGCGGTCACGCATACGACGAAATCGGGCGTCGCCGATCTTGCCTTCGAGAACGACGTGGAAGCGCTGCTGCAGACACGGCGTTTCATCGATTTCCTGCCGCCGTCGAACCGTCACGCGCCGCCGCTGCGCCCGACCGAGGACAGTCCCGATCGCATCGCGCCCGCGCTCGACACGCTCGTGCCAGCGAACCCCAACAAGCCCTACGACATGAGCGAACTGATCTCGAAGATCGTCGACGATGGCGATTTCTTCGAGCTGGCTCCGGATTTCGCGCGCAACATCATCGTCGGCTTCGCGCGGATCGAAGGCTCGACGATCGGCATCGTCGCCAACCAGCCAATGGTGCTCGCGGGTTGCCTGGACATCGACTCCGCCAAGAAGGCGGCGCGCTTCGTGCGCTTCTGCGATTGCTTCAGTATTCCCATCGTGACCTTCGTCGACGTGCCCGGATTTCTCCCGGGCACCGCGCAGGAATACGGCGGCATCATCAAGCACGGCGCCAAGCTGCTCTTCGCCTATGCCGAGGCGACCGTTCCCAAGGTGACCGTCATCACGCGCAAGGCCTATGGCGGCGCCTACGACGTGATGGCGTCGAAGCATCTGCGCGGTGACGTGAACTATGCGTGGCCCAGCGCCGAGATCGCCGTGATGGGCCCCAAGGGCGCGGTCGAGATCATCTTTCGCAACGATCTGGGTGATCCCAGGAAGATCGAAGAGCGCACGGAGGAGTATCGCCGGCGTTTCGCCAATCCATTCGTCGCCGCCAGCCGCGGTTATGTGGACGACGTGATCATGCCGTCCGCGACGCGGCCACGGGTCGCACGATCACTCGCCATGCTGCGTACGAAGAAGCTGGAGAACCCCTGGAAGAAGCACGCGAACATACCGCTATGAGTCCGGCGTCTGAAACTCCGAGGCCACAGCGGCGCGCGCGGATGATGCGGAGTCTGCGCCTGCATCTGATGATCGCGCTCGTGACGATCATGGCGCTCATCGCGGTGAACTTCCTGACGATGCCGGCCTATCCGTGGTGGATATGGGTGGCCGTCGCGTGGGGCGCGCCGCTGGCGGTGCACGCGGCGATCGCGATGGAATTATTCGGACCCAAGGATTGAGCCATGGCGACAAGGAAAAAGAGGTCCCCGGTTCCGAATTCGGAACCGGGAGCCGGCGGTGCGGTCACGCCGCTATTCGCCAAGATCCTGGTCGCCAATCGCGGGGAGATCGCGTGCCGGGTGATGCGGACCTGCCGGCGTCTCGGCATCAAGACCGTCGCGGTCTATTCCGACGCCGACGCCGATGCGCTGCATGTGCGCGAGGCCGATGAGGCGGTGAGGATCGGCCCGGCGCCTTCCGCGCAGAGCTACCTGCGGATCGAGGCCATCGTCGCCGCCTGCACGCAGACCGGCGCTCAAGCGGTGCATCCCGGCTATGGCTTCCTGTCCGAGAACGCCGCCTTCGCCGGCGCGCTGGAGAAGGCCGGCATCGTCTTCATCGGGCCGACGATGTCCGCGGTCGCGGCGATGGGTGACAAGATCGAATCGAAGAAGCTCGCGCAGAAAGCCGGGGTCTCCATGGTGCCCGGGCATCTCGCCGCGATCGCCGACGCCGACGAGGCGGTCGTCATCGCGCGCAAGGTCGGCTACCCCGTGATGATCAAGGCCTCCGCCGGCGGCGGCGGCAAGGGCATGCGCATCGCCTTCAACGACGCCGAGGCGCGCGAGGGATTCCGGTCCGCGACCTCGGAAGCCAAATCAGCGTTCGGCGATGACCGCGTGTTCATCGAGAAGTACATCGAGCATCCGCGCCATATCGAGATCCAGGTCCTCGGCGATTCGCACGGCAATC
>JANNTF010000236.1:0-8307 GCA_031403455.1 Alphaproteobacteria bacterium
CCCAGCAAACGGTCCTCGGCGCGCGCCAGCTGCTGGCGTGGATGGGGCAGCCGCGCGAAGGCCTCCGCGACGACGGCGCGGCGCTGCTCGGTGAAGCGCGCGCCCGCCAACGCCAGGCGCTCGGCGCGGTCGTCGATGCGCTGCGACTGCTCTTCGATGAGCCGCCGGGGATCGCCGAGCCCGCGGCGCAGACCGTCGATGCGCACGCGCCGCTCGCCGACGAAACGCGTCAGCGCCGAAACCAGCGAGGCGCCATAACGGGCGACCTGCGCCACGAGCTCGCTGCGCACCGGCACGGCCAGTTCGGCCGCCGCGGTCGGCGTCGGCGCGCGCTTGGCCGAGGCGTAGTCGATCAGCGTCGTATCCGTCTCGTGGCCGACGGCGGAGATCAGCGGAATCGCGCTGGCGGCCGCGGCGCGCACCACGATCTCCTCGTTGAAGGCCATCAGGTCCTCGAGGCTGCCGCCGCCGCGCGCGATGATCAGCAGATCCGGCCGTGGAATCGCACCACCCGGCAGCAGCGCATTGAAGCCGCGAATCGCGGCGGCGATCTGCTCGGCCGCGCCGCTGCCTTGCACCGCGACGGGCCACACCAGGACGTGACGCGGAAAGCGATCCGCCAGGCGATGCAGGATGTCTCGGATCACGGCGCCGGTGGGCGAGGTGACGACACCGATCACATCGGGCAGGAACGGCAGCGCGGGTTTGCGCGACTCGTCGAACAGGCCCTCCGCGGCGAGGCGCTTGCGCCGCTCCTCGACCATCTTCAGCAGCGCGCCCTCGCCGGCGAACTCCATCTGATCGACGATCAGCTGGTATTTCGAGCGCGCGCCATAGGTCGTCACGCGTCCGGTGCACACCACTTCCAGCCCGTCCTCGGGCTTGATCGCGAGTCGGGCCGCCTGGCCGCGCCACACCACGCCGTCGATCAGCGCATCGGCGTCCTTGAGCGCGAAATAGAGATGGCCCGAGGTGTGGCGCTTGAAGCCCGAGAGCTCGCCGCGCACGCGCACGCGCTCGAAGCCGGATTCGAGGGTACGCTTGATCGCGCCGGAGAGCTCGGAGACGGAGAGTTCGGTGAGGTTGCTGGGCGGGGTGTCGTTCATGGCACTTCGTGGCTGGGGTGGCGCATGATACAAGCCGCGGCCTTCGCAACGGAACAAACGGCTCATCGGACTCGATGCGAATTCTGGTAGTGGGATCGGGCGGGCGCGAACACGCCCTGTGCTGGGCGATCGCAGCCTCGCCCTTGTGCCGCAAGCTTTATTGCGCGCCGGGCAATGCCGGGATCGCGCGTGAGGCGCAATGTGTTGAACTCGCTGCCGACGACATCGCGGGGCTCACGCGCTTCGCGGTCGAACAGCGGATCGATTTCGTCGTCGTCGGGCCCGAACAGCCGCTGGTCGCGGGGCTGGTCGATCAGCTCACCGCTGCCGGCGTCAAGGCTTTCGGACCCAGCGCCGCCGCCGCGGCGCTCGAAGGCTCCAAGGGCTTCATGAAGGATTTCTGCGCGGCGCATGCGATTCCAACCGCCGCCTATCGCCGCTTCGCCGACGCCGATGCGGCGCGCGCCCATGTGCGCGCGGTTGGCGCGCCGATCGTGGTCAAGACCGATGGACTCGCGGCCGGCAAGGGCGTGGTGGTCGCGCAGAGCGTCGATGAGGCGCTGGCCGCGATCGACGCCGCGATGATCGCCGGGGTCTTCGGCGCGGCCGGCGCCGAACTCGTAATCGAGGACATGCTCGATGGCGAGGAAGCAAGTTTCTTCGCGCTCTGCGACGGCGCGCATGCGATCGCACTCCCCGCGGCGCAGGATCACAAGCGCGTCGGCGACGGCGACACGGGTCCCAACACCGGCGGCATGGGCGCCTACTCGCCCGCCCCGATCGTCGATGCGGCGATGACCGAGCGCATCATGGCCGAGATCATCCGTCCGACTCTGCGCGGCATGCAGGCGGCCGGGACCCCGTACAAGGGTGTGCTGTTCGCCGGCGTGATGATCGGCGCCGCTGGACCGAAACTGATCGAGTTCAACGTCCTCTTCGGCGATCCCGAGTGCCAGGTGCTGATCGCGCGGCTGATGTCGGATCTGCTGCCCGCGCTGATCGCGTCGGCCGACGGGCAGCTCGGAAGATTCCAGCTGCGCTGGCGCGAGGCGGCGGCGCTGACCATCGTGATGGCGGCGAACGGCTATCCAGGCGCTTATGCCAAGTTCACGCCGATCCAGGGCGTCGAGAAGGCGGAGGCGATCCAGGATGTCCTGGTCTTCCACGCCGGCACGGCGATCGCGGACGGCAAGCTCGTGGCGACCGGTGGGCGGGTGCTGAGCGTGACGGCCACGGGCCGGACGGTGCGCGAGGCGCAGGCCAAGGCCTATGACGCCGTGGATGCGCTCGATTGGCCCGGCGGATTTTGCCGGCGCGATATCGGCTGGCGCGCCATCGCCCGCGCGCAGAGCCGGTCTTGAGTCTCGCGCGCGTGCAACTCGACTATCCCTTTGCCGACGGACCGGCGACCGGAACGACGCGCGAGATCGCACCCGGCGTGCGCTGGGTACGCATGCCCGTCCCGTTCCCTCCGGAGCACATCAATCTTTGGATGATCGAGGATGGCGATGGCTGGGCGATCGTCGATTGCGGCCTCGGCCTCGACGAGACGCGCGCGGCGTGGGAGCAGATCTTCGCGCACGAGATCGATGGCCGGCGCGTGACGCGCATCCTGGTCACGCATTTCCATCCCGATCATCTCGGCCTGGGCCGGTGGCTCGCCGAGCGCTGGGGCGTCGAAGTCTGGATGAGTTCGGGCGAGTGGATCACCGCGCGCGGCGTCCATGCGCCGAGCAGCGAGGCCGATCTCGATGCCAAGCTCGATCTCTACCGACGCAACGGCGTGAAGCCGGGCGAACTCGACACGTTTCGTACGCCGCCCAATGAGTATTACCGCAAGATGGTGCCGGCGATTCCGCCGCGCTTCGTGCGGCTTCAGGGCGGCCAGCATCTGCGCATCGGCGCGCATGACTGGACGATCATCATCGGCCGCGGCCATGCGCCCGAGCATGCGTGTCTCTGGTGCCCGGAACTCGACATCTTGATCTGCGGCGACATTCTGCTGCCGCGGATATCGCCCAACGTCTCGGTCTGGCCGAACGAGCCGCTTGGCGATCCGCTGGCCGATTTCCTCGGCTCGCTCGACGGGTTCGCCGCCGTGCCGCCCAGTACCTTCGTGCTGCCCGCGCATGGCCAGCCCTATCGCGGCATTCACGCGCGGATCGCGGCGCTGCGCCACCACCATGACGGCCAGCTGGCGAAGATCATCCAGGCGCTTCGCGAGGCGCCGCGAACGGCTGTCGGTTGTTTCCCGCTGCTGTTTCGCCGCGAGATCGGCGCCAACAACATGGGCCTCGCACTCGGCGAGTCGCTCGCGCATCTCCACCGGCTCGAAGCGCTGGGCAGCGTCGAGCGCGAGATCGATGCGGACGGCGTGTATCGTTTCAGGTCTTAGACCCCTGCATCGCGCAACGAACGCCAGCGAGTCGTCCCTCCTCGCATGAGGAGGGACAGACCGCGCGCAAGCGCGGTCGGGGCGGTGAGTCACAGCAATGACATCGCGACTCACCACCCCGCGCGGCTTCGCCGCGCTGCCCCTCCTCGACTCGAGGAGGGGCGACTTGGAAAGCCCTCAATTCACCGGATTGGCGCCGCGCTGCGTGCGGCGCTCCTCGGCGCGTTTGCGCAGCGCATCGCGCTCATCCGGCGACATCTTCGCCCAGCGATCGCGCAGCGCCTGTTGCCGCGCCTCGGTCTTGGCGCGCTCCTCGGGCGTCATCGCCGCGAGCCGCGCCGCACGCTCGGCCTTGCGCTCGCCCAGGATCTTCTGGCGTTCCTCGGGTCCCATCGCTTGCCAGCGTTTGCGCAGTTCGTCGCGCTGCTCCGGCGTGAGGCGCTGGCGCTGCGTGGTCTCGCCGGCGGCGCCCGATGCGCCCTGTGCCGCGGCGAGCGTGGGAAAAGCCAGCAATACCGCCAGCGCGGCGTGGCGGAACTTCGCGCTCGTCAGCTTCAATGTCGACATCAATACCCCCTTGTGTCGGATCAATCCGCGACAACCGCGGATTGCCTGCCTCTGGTGATACACGCGCGCCGCGATGGAACTCTGCACGCATCGGCATTAACCACGTCCGCGAGATCGCTTAGCCCGAAAGAAGGATCGCAGCAGCGTCGCGGCGGTCTCGGCCTCGATTCCGCTCGTGACGTCGCAGCGCCAATGGCAGGTCGTCTGCGTGAAAATCCTGGCGCCGTGCAGGACGCCGCCGCCCTTGGGATCTTCCGCGGCGAAGACGACCCGCTTCAGTCGCGCGAAACTCGCCGCCGTCGCACACATCGCGCAGGGCTCCAGCGTCACGTAGAGCGTGCAACCCGGCAGCCGCTTGGCGTCGAGCACGCGCGCCGCCTCGCGGATCACCAGCATCTCCGCATGCGCGGTCGGATCCTTGCGCAGCTCGACGAGATTATGCGCGCGCGCGACGACGGCCCGGGATTCGTCCACCAGTACGGCGCCGATCGGCACCTCGTCGAGCGCCATCGCCGCCTGCGCCTCGGCCAGCGCCAGACGCATCATTTCAAGGTCATACGGATCGATCACCACGACGCGTGTTTTCCGCCCTCGGCGCGGATGGGTCAACGTTCGCTCGCGGGACCCGCCGCGCTCTGCTACATCGCCCGTCATGAGACGCCGAAGCTACCCATCACGGAT
Source organism: Alphaproteobacteria bacterium (assembly GCA_031403455.1). Classification (GTDB taxonomy): domain Bacteria; phylum Pseudomonadota; class Alphaproteobacteria; order CACIAM-22H2; family CACIAM-22H2; genus CAIOSQ01. The sequence goes on from JANNTF010000236.1 coordinate 4,750, forward strand.
CGAGGCCAGGCAATGAGCGGGGAACATCCCGGCGAGCGCATCGCCAAAGTCATCGCGCGCGCAGGCCACGCCTCGCGACGTGACGCCGAGCGCATGATCGCCGAGGGTCGAGTCAGCATCAACGGCGAGAAGCTGACTTCCCCGGCGCGCAACGTGACGCCGGCCGACATCGTCGTCATCGACGGCGTCGCGCTCGCAGCGCCCGACAAACCGCGCCTGTTTCGCTTCCATAAGCCGGCGCATACGATCACCACCGCGCGCGATCCCCAAGGGCGCGACACGATCTACGACGTGCTGCCGAAGAATCTTCCGCGCCTGATGCCGATCGGCCGTCTCGACTGGAGCTCGGAGGGGCTGCTGCTGCTCACCAATGACGGCGAGATCAAACGCCATCTCGAATTGCCGGCCTCGGCCTGGCTGCGGCGCTATCGCGTGCGCGCCTATGGCACGCCGCCCAACAACGAGATCCTGTCCAAGCTCGAACAGGGCATCACCGTCGAGGGCGTGCAGTACGACAGCATCGAGACGGTGGTCGATCGCAAGCAGGGTAGCAATGTGTGGCTGACCATGAGCCTGCGCGAAGGCAAGAATCGCGAGATCCGACGCGTCCTCGCGCATCTCGATCTGCAGGTCAACCGGCTGATCCGCGTCGCCTATGGCGCCTTCCAGCTCGGCCAGCTGCAACCCGGCGATCTCGAGGAGGTCACCGGCAAGGTGCTGCGCGAGCAGGTCGGCGTCGCCTTCGCCCCGCCGCCGGTCAGGCATCGGGCCAGGCGCGAACCCGCCTTGTGAGCGCGACGCCGTGAGACTCATCGCCGGCCTGCATCGCGGGCTGATGCTCGAATCGCCCATCGACGAAGCCATCCGGCCGACCAGCGATCGCGCGCGCCAGGCGCTGTTCAACATCCTCGAGCACCGCTTCGGCCTCGGCGCGGACTCGCCGTTGCACGAGGCGCGCGTGCTCGACGTGTTCTGCGGTTCGGGCGCGATGGGATTGGAGGCGCTGTCGCGCGGCGCCGCGCAGTGCAGCTTCATCGACAACAGCGCCACGGCGATCGCACTGGCCGAGCGCAACGCGCGCCACGCCAAGGAACTCGCGCGCTGCCGCTTCGTGCGCCGCGACGCCACGAAACTCGATCGCGCGCCGGCGCAAGCGAGTTTGGCGTTCCTCGATCCGCCCTATCAAGACAATCTCGCCCTGCCCGCGCTCGACGCGCTGCGCGACGGCGGCTGGCTCGCGCCTCAGGCGATCATCAGCGTCGAACTCGGTGCGCGCACCGCCTTCACACCCGCGCCGGGCTTCACGCCGCTCGACGAGCGCGCTTACGGCCGCACCCGCATCGTCCTCCTGCGCTTCACGCCGTAGCGGCTCACGGAAACCGCGCGCGCAGCGTCGCGCTCAGGCGGCCGGCTTCGTCGATCTGTTCAGGTTGCATCTGCGGGCGCAAAGCCGCGATGTCGGCTTCGGCGATGAAGCGCAGCGCGTGGCCGGCGGGCGCGCGCCAGGCCGCGAGCTCCAGCCAGGCCAGCGCCTGCACGAGGTCCTGCGCGCGGCCACGACCGGCGGCAAGGTCGCGGCCGAGCGCGTATTGCGCCTCCAACGCGCCTGCTTCCGCGGCAAGCAGCAACCGATCATCCTCGGCCCGCACGGCCGGCGCCATCGCACAGAGCCAAACGGCCAGCAGCGTCCGTCGGCGCATCACCGCCGTCCGAACAATTTCTCGATGTCGGAGAGCTTGAGTTCGACGTAGGTCGGGCGGCCGTGGTTGCACTGCCCCGAATGCGGCGTGATCTCCATCCGCCGCAGCAGGGCGTTCATCTCCTCGGCGTTGAGACGCCTGCCGGCGCGCACGCTGCCGTGACAGGCCATGGTGGAGCACACATCGGCGAGTTTCTCCCGCAACGACAGCGCGTCGCCATGTTCGGCGAGTTCATCGGCGAGATCGCGCACGAGCCCGGCGGCGTCGACCTCGCCGAGCAGGGCCGGCACCTCGCGGATCGCGATCGCGCCACGTCCGAAATTCTCGATCACCAGCCCGAGCTCGGCGAAATCGCCGGCGCGCGCCATCAGGCGTTCCACGCGCGGCGTGTCGAGTTCGACGATCTCCGGGATCAGCAGCGTCTGACGCTTCACGCCACCGCTCGCGAGATCGGCCTTGATGCGCTCGTAGACCAGCCGCTCATGCGCGGCATGCTGATCGACGATCACGATGCTGTCGGGGGTTTGCGCGACGATGTAGGTCTCGAACAGCTGCACGCGCGCGACGCCGAGCGGGAACTCGGCGCTCGGCGTCGCGATCGGCGTGCTCGCGTTGCTCGCTTCGCTGCGCACCGACGGCGCCATCGCCTCGAGCGGCGCCTGGAATGCGAAGGCGGCGCGCGTCTCGGCGAATCCCGGTCGCTGCGGCGGTGTGGAGCCCGGCCGGAAGGCGCCCATCGCCGCGAGCCCTGGCGTGGTCGCTGCACGAAACCCGGCTTCGGCCAGGCCATGCTTGAGCGCGCCGACGATCAGCCCGCGCACGATTCCGGCATCGCGGAATCGCACTTCCGCCTTCGCGGGATGGACGTTCACGTCGACTTCGCCCGGCGGCACATCGACAAACAGCGCGACCACGGGATGACGGTCGCGCGCCAGGAAATCGGCATAGGCGCCACGCACGGCGCCGGCGAGCAGGCGGTCGCGCACGGGCCTGCCGTTCACGAACAGATACTGCGCCTGCGCCGTCGCGCGGTGATAGGTCGGCAGGCTCGCATGACCCGTGAGTCGGATCCCCTCGCGCTGCGCATCGATGGCGATGGCGTTGTCGAAGAACTCGCGATCGATCACCGCGGCGAGCCGCTCGAGCCGCACGGCGGTCGCATCGCGCACGAGATCGCCGATCGCGGGCAGGCGCAGCGAGCTGCGGCCATCAGCCGTGATCGAGAAGGCGATCGCGGGATTGGCCATCGCCAGCCGCTCCACGGCATCGACGCAGGCGAGCAGCTCGCTGCGATCGCCCTTGAGGAACTTCAACCGCGCCGGGGTGGCGAAGAACAGGTCGCGGATCTCGACGCGCGTACCCTGGCCAAGCGCCGCGGGTTCTGGTCCACGACGCACGCCGCCCTCGACCCGGATGGTCCAGGCGTCGGGTGCGCCCGCCGCACGGCTGGTCACGACCAGCCGTGCCACGGCGCCGATCGACGGCAGCGCCTCGCCGCGAAAGCCGAAGGTCAGGATGTGCGTGAGATCGTCCTCGGGCAGCTTCGAGGTCGCGTGCCGCTCGACGGCCAGCGTGAGCTCGTCGCGCGTCATGCCCTTGCCGTCATCGACGACCACGATCGCCGCCTTGCCCGACTCGCTCAGCGTGACGTCGATGCGCCGCGCGCCGGCATCGATGGCGTTCTCGACGATTTCCTTGAGTGCGGCAGCCGGCCGCTCGATCACCTCGCCGGCGGCGATCTGGTTGACGAGCGTATCGGGCAGGCGCCGGATCACGGCGGGTTCAGCCCCCGCCGCTCTCGAGGCCCTCGGGCTCGCCGACGATGACGGTGAGGAATCCCGGGCCGCCATAGAGCCGG
>JANNTF010000237.1:0-5953 GCA_031403455.1 Alphaproteobacteria bacterium
TGCGCCGCGAGATCGAGCGTTGAGCGCCGGTCAGGTGGATCGGGTCGGTCAGCGTCCGCGCGGGGTGCGGCGTGCAGCGCGCATCCACCCAGGCGATATCGCCGGGATGGTTGACGCCCATGCGCTTGGCGGACGAGGGCGGGACGAACCAGCCCTGGCCGGCGTCTCGGATACTGTCGAGGAGTTCCTGTTGGCGTGCCGGCGTGAGCGTGTCGAGCGCGCGTTGCCCATCCTCGGGCAGGCCGGCATCGACATAGACCACCGCGCGGACCCGCTCGGGCATGCGATCGGCCACCGCGGTGACGATCATGCCGCCATAGCTGTGACCGCACAGCACCACGCGATCGAGATCATGCCAGCGCAGGAGATTCGCGACGTCGTGGATATGCGTCTCCAACGTGATCTCCCGCGAGAGCAGATGCGAACGGTCGGCCAGGCCGGTGAGCGTCGGCACATGCACGCCGTGACCGGCGCGGCGCAACGGCTCATCGACGCGCCGCCAGCACCAAGCGCCATGCCAGGCGCCATGCACGAGTACGAAGTTTTTCATGTCGCCCCCTTGGTCCGGCAGCGGTCGCGACGACTGGCCGAGCCGCTCACATCTTGCCGTTGAACGAGGACCAGTATGCCCCGCTTCGCCGCCAACCTCTCCATGATGTATCAGGAATTCGAGTTCCTCGACCGCTTTGCCGCCGCCGCAGCGGATGGCTTCAAAGCTGTCGAGTTCCTGTTTCCCTACGCGTTCCCGGCCGCGGAGATCGCGGCGCGGCTTCAGCGCCACGGGCTCACCAATGCGCTGTTCAACCTGCCCCCGGGAAACTGGGACGGTGGAGAGCGCGGCATGGCCGCCCTTCCCGGTCGCGAGGCTGAGTTCGCGGCGTCGGTCGAGACCGCGCTCGGCTACGCGGCCGTTCTCGGTTCTAAGCGTGTGCATGTGATGGCGGGTATCCCGGGAGCGGGAGCGGATCGGGTGGCGTGCCGCGCGACCTACGTGCGCAATCTTCGCCACGCCGCGTCGCGCGCCGCCACGGCCGGTCTCGAGATCCTCATCGAGCCGATCAACACCCGCGACATTCCAGGCTATTTCGTAAACCGCCAGGACGATGCCCATCGCATTCGCGAGGAGGTCGGCGCCGCGAATTTGAAGGTCCAGCTCGACCTCTATCATTGTCAGATCGTCGAGGGCGACCTGGCGATGAAGATCCGCCGCGACCTGGCGCAGGTCGGTCATATCCAGATCGCCGGCGTGCCCGAGCGCCACGAGCCCGACCGCGGCGAGGTCAACTACCCGTTCCTGTTCGCGTTGCTCGATGAGCTTGGCTATGCCGGCTGGATCGGCTGCGAGTACCGGCCGCGCGCGGGGACACGCGCAGGGCTCGGCTGGCTGAAGCCTTATCGCGCCTGATGTCTGCGGATCAGGCGGCTGCCTGGTTGGCCCGCGTGCGCGCCGGTGGCAAGCGCACACGCGCGGTCGTACCGACCTGCGGCGTCGTCTCGATCAGCAACTCGCCGCCATGGAGATCGATGAGGCGCTTCGCGAGCGGCAGGCCGAGACCCGTGCCCTCGCTGCGCTTGACCATCGAGCTCTCGATCTGGCGAAAGGGCTGGAGCGCGATCTCGACCTCCTTGGCCGTCATGCCGCAGCCTTGATCGACGATCGCGAGCTCGACCGCGCCGGTCTCGGTGACCGAGGCCTCGACTCGTACCGTCGTCTTTGCGGCGCTGAACTTGATCGCGTTGCTCAGCAGGTTCAGGACGATCTGCTTGAGACGCAGATCATCCGCCCAGACGCCCGGGCAGGCCGGCGGCAGGGCGAGCGTCACGTTGACGTCCGCCTGTGCCGCCCGTGCGGACATAAAGCGCACGCAGGTTCCGAGCAGACGGGAGAGATCGACTTCGGTTTCTTCCAGCTTGAGCGCGGTGGCTTCGATCTTCGCGAAGTCGAGGATGTCGGAGATGATGTTCAGCAGATGTGTGCCCGACATGTAGATGTCGTTGGCGTATTCGCGGTAGGCGATCGTGCCGACCGGGCCGAGCAGCTGCTTGCTGATGATTTCCGAGAAGCCGAGGATCGCGTTGAGCGGCGTGCGCAGCTCATGGCTCATGTTGGCGAGGAAATCCGACTTCGCCCGGTTCGCATGCTCGGCCTGGTTCTTCGCCCGCAGCATCGCCTGTTCGGCGACCTTGCGCTGCGTGATGTCGGTGACGACCACGACGATCAGGCGTGACTCGGGCGACCCGCTGGGAATGTTGGCGCTGCGGAACTCGGCCCAGGCGGGCTGCGTGCCGATGCGCGGTAGCGTCGCTTCCGTGACCGCATTGCCGAGAACGAGACGCGCGGCGTTTGCCGGGCCGGCGACGTCGCGCCAAGGGCGGCCGAGGATCTCGGCGCGCGAGGCGCCGACCAAACGCTCGAACGCCGGGTTGACCGCCACCACGGGCTGCTCCGCGGCGGCGACATCGACCATCACGATGCCTGAGCTCACGGAATCGAGCGCGGAAGCCGAGATCGCAAGCGATCGCGTGACGGCAAGCCGGTGATCGAGTTCGCGAATGATCGCCATGCCCGCCAGGATCAGAGCGAGCGACAGCGCCGCCGCGAGGAGTCCGAAGACCATCGTGCGATGTTCGGCGTCGCTGTAGACAAAGTCGTAGGGCAGACCGATCGACACCACGATCGGGATCGCGCTCGTCACACGATGCCCGAGCGGCGCGCTTCCCGTCCCGCGGTAGGAGATCAGCCGCTCGACGCCGTCGACGTCGCGCCCGCGAAAGGTTCCGACGGCTGCCTTGCGATGATGGGTCCAGAGCGGTGCGTCAGCAAAGGTGCGGCCGATGGCGTCGGCGACGCCGACATTCCCGGCCAGCAGGGTTCCGTCCGCATGAAACAGATAGAGCGCCGCGTCGGCCGGCAATCCAAGCTCGCCGGGGAAGCCAGCGACATAGAACGGGTCGAGCTCGACGGTGACCGTGCCGCGCTGGCGACCGTGCTCGTCGAAGATGGCGCGCGCCACCGGGATCATCAGCTCGCCATCGATGTTGTGCGGCTGGCCGATCGTGATCGGGCGAGGCTGGATCGTCGCCGGCGTTGGACCACGCGCGTCTCCTGCGCGCCCATCGGGACGGGTGCTCGCCAGATTCATGCCGGCGAGGTCGGTGACATCGGCGAGCCGGAACATGCCGGGATTGCTGGACCGATAGCGATCGAGAGTCGTCGTCAATGCCGCCCGCGTGGCGCCGCCCGTCAGCTGGATCTCCAGCGCCAGTGCGAGATCATCGACGCGATCGAGGCTGGTGATCGCCCAGGACTCGACGAGTTTGGTCAGCGCCTCGCTCGTCTGTGTCGCGCGCAGACGTGAAAACTCGAATTGCTGCCAGCTCGCGAAGACGAGGATCGCCCAGATGCATGTGAGCAGGCTGCCGATGCCCAGAATCACGCGCAGCTTCATGCGCCGCGCGGGGTCGGGGGGTTGCGCCGCTGTCTCGGCCGCGCGCGCGGGCGAAGGCTCCTGTTCTGTCATCCGGGTGTAAATCTCGAGATCATGGACGCCGACCCTGCAAAGGCAGATCCGCTTTGGTACATCGAACGCAGTAAAGACTTGGTTACATCGCCGCGGTCCGGCCCTCGAAGCGGAGGCCATGGACATCCTTCCGCCGCTGACGCAGCGTCCCGCCCATGATCACGCGTGCCGAGCCCATCCTGTCCGTGCAGGATCTGACCGTCGAATTCCGCGTCCATGGACGCTGGTGGCCGGCCGTCCGATCGCTCTCCTTCGATGTCGCGCGCAACGAGACCCTGGCGCTGGTCGGTGAATCCGGATGCGGCAAGAGCATCACGGCCCTGTCGATCATGGGGCTCGTGCCGCGACCGCAGGGCCGCATCGCCACGGGACGCATCGTCGCCGACGGCCGCGAGTTGATCGGTCTCTCGGAAACGGAGTTCGAGAAGATCCGCGGCGACAGGCTGGCGATGGTTTTTCAGGAACCGATGACGTCGCTGAACCCGGTGCTCAGCATCGGATTCCAGGTCTCCGAAGCGTTGCAGGTCCACCGTGACCTCAGCGCCGAAGCCGCCGACGCGGGCGCGCTGCGTCTGCTCGAGGAGGTCAAGATTCCCTCGGCGGCGCGTCGCTTCGCGGATTACCCGCATCAATTCTCCGGCGGCATGCGCCAGCGGGTCATGATCGCGATGGCGCTCGCCTGCAGCCCGGCGATCCTGCTCGCCGACGAGCCGACGACGGCACTCGATGTCACCATCCAGGCGCAAGTCCTGGGATTGCTCGCGGATTTGAAGACCTCGCATGGCATGGCCATGCTCTTCATCACGCATAATCTCGGGATCGTCGCCGCGATCGCGGACCGTGTCGCGGTGATGTATGCGGGCGAGATCGTCGAGATCGCGCCGGTGCACGCGATCTTCGCGCGACCGCAGCATCCCTATACCGAGGCGCTGTTCCGGGCGATACCGCGTGTCGATCGCGCGGAGCAGAGCCTCGAATCGATCGCTGGTCAGGTGCCGTCGATCGACCGCATGCCCGGGGGATGCAGATTCGAGCCGCGCTGCAGCCTGCGTCAGCCGGGATGCGCGAATGCGGTGCCGGTGCTCAACGATATCGGCGGCGGTCACCGGGTGCGTTGCTTCGTGCGCGCACCCGTCGATCGCGCGGCGGCGGCCTGAACGATGATCTGGTACGTGCTCAAGCGCCTGCTCGCTGCCGCACCCACGCTGGTCGCGGTGCTGACCGTCGTGTTCATCGTGGTGCGCATCATCCCCGGTGATCCCGCGCTCACCATTCTCGGTGACCAGGCGACGCCGGCGGCCTTGACCGCGTTGCGCCAGAAGCTCGGGATCGACAAGCCGCTGCACCTCCAATATGTCGATTTCATCACGTCCGCCCTGACAGGCGATCTTGGCCGCTCGCTGGTTTCCGGGCGCCCCGTGATCCAGGAAGTCAGCGCCGTGCTGCCGCACACTCTCGATCTCACGATCTCGTCGTTGATCCTCGGCACCATCCTGGGCATTCCGTTGGGCATCTGGGCCGCGTTGCGGCGAAACCAGACCGCGGATTATGTGATCCGCATCGTGTCCTTGCTTGGATTGTCGTTCCCCGTTTTCGTGTCCGGAATCTTCCTGCTGCTCGTCTTCGCGGTCCAACATCGGTGGTTTCCGGTGATCGGGTCCGCGGATCTCGCCAATCTCGGCGATCGGGCATGGAAGCTCGTGTTGCCGACGACGACTCTCGGGCTCGTCATGGTCGCGTACATCACGCGGGTCACGCGTTCGGCGATGCTGCAGGTGTTGTCCGAAGACTACGTGCGCACGGCACGCGCCAAGGGTGTTCCCGCCCGGCTGGTGATCCGGCGCCATGCGCTGCGCAACGCGTTGATCCCCGTGGTCACCGTCGTCGGCCTCTATCTGGGAATCAATATCGGCAACTCGGTCCTGACCGAGATCGTCTTCAACCGGCCGGGGCTCGGTAAAGTCATCGTGACATCGCTGAACCAGCGCGACTACGCGATGCTGCAGGGGCTGATGGTGATCTACTGCTTCCTCATCGTGGTCACGAATCTCCTGACCGATTTGACCTACGGGCTGATCGACCCACGGGTGAAACAGGCATGACAGACGCGACCGCCCCATCGGAGACCCGACGCGGGTTCGGCTGGCGCTTGATCCAGGTCTTCGGCGCCAACAAGACCTCCTGGGTCGGGCTGGTGCTGCTGCTCATCATCTGCATCATGGCGCTGACCGCGCCGTGGATCGCCGGTTTCGATCCGCTCGATCAGGACATTATCAGCAAATTCGCGGAACCATCGGATGCGCATTGGTTCGGGACGGACGAATTCGGCCGCGACGTGTTTGCGCGGCTGGTCTGGGGCGCGCGGATCTCGCTGCTCGTGTCGATCAGCGCGATCTCCATCGCGCTGACGGTCGGGGGCACGATCGGCCTCG
>JANNTF010000238.1:0-4310 GCA_031403455.1 Alphaproteobacteria bacterium
TGCTCTGTTAATTTCTCTGGCTATCGTCGCCGGACCGGCTTTCGCTCATGGCGTCGCCGTGGGCGACAAGGGCTATATTCAAGAGATCACCGGCGTTCATCTCGTTCCCTTTGCCTATCTCGGCGCAAAGCACATGGTCACCGGCTACGATCACTTGCTGTTCCTCGCTGGCGTGATCTTCTTCCTCTATCGACCACGGCACATCGCGACCTATGTGACGTTGTTCGCCATCGGTCACTCGACGACGATGATGATTGGCGTATATTTCAATGTCGCGATGAGTTCATTTCTCGTCGATGCCGTTATTGGTTTATCGGTCGTCTACAAGGCGCTTGATAACTTAGGCGCATATCAGCGGTGGTTCGGTTTTCAACCGAACACAAAGGCCGCTACGCTGATATTCGGCTTGGTCCATGGCTTCGGGCTGGCAACCAAGGTTCAGGATTATCAACTCTCGCCGGATGGGCTACTTGCGAACCTGGTCGCCTTCAATTTTGGCGTCGAGATTGGGCAGTTACTCGCCCTCGCTGTGATTCTCATCGTCATGAGCTTCTGGCGCAGGACCGACAGCTTCGGTCGCCACGCCTACGCCACCAATGTCACCATGATGACCGCGGGATTCGTGCTCACGGGCATGCATCTAACTGGCTATTTCGTTGCCGCAGAGTGAGGTGTCCATTCATGCACAATGCAGATGTCCCCAATCGAGCCGAATTGCCAACTACGGCGCAGCTCATCAAGGCGACCATTATCGCGATCATCGCGGCGATCATCATCCTCGTCACGATCGTTCTTCCGGCCGAATACGCCATCGATCCAACCGGTGTCGGCCGTGCGCTGAGGCTTACCGAGATGGGCGAGATCAAGCAGCAACTCGCGGCCGAAGCGGAAGCCGACCGCATCCGCGAACGCAAGCAGCAGGTGCCGCCGAAGTCTGGCGCCGGGACAATGCAATCCGCCACATTTGGAAAACTTGTAGCGCGACTGATGATTTCGCCGGCTGCCGCGAGTGAGCCGGTTCTGATCGCCCAGGCCGCAACCAGAGCGGACGAAACCATCATTACGCTTCGACCAGCGGACGGCGTCGAATACAAGATGACCATGATCCGTAGTGCTCAGGCTCGCTACTCCTGGCGCGCCGACGGTGGTGTGGTGAACTACGATATGCATGGCTCTCCTGCCGGAGGTGGCAAGGAGACCAGTTACAAGGCCGCCCGAGGTGTCTCGGGCGACGAGGGCGTACTGACTGCAGGTTTTGATGGCGCTCATGGCTGGTTCTGGCGCAATCGCGGGGCAGCGGACATAACGATCACCCTACGCACGAGTGGCGCCTACTCGGAGATCCGCCGAGCAAAGTGATGTCACTCGGCAATGCTGTCTGAAGTGGCACGGAGAGCCAGCGGTGAGCGGCGTCAGCCCAAACCCCTTCCTCCAGAGCGCGTGCGCCTCAGCGCGCCGGTCCAGGCAGAACGCGCAGCCGACAACATCCCGGTTCGCCCGGTTTCCAGGTCTCGCCGGCGAAGGTGAAGCCCGCTGTCTCGAAAAGACCGCGATCGATCGCGCCGGCGAGCCGGCAGAGCAGGTGGAGATCCTCGTCCGAGCGACCCTTGGCGACCCAGGCTTCCTTGAGCGGGCAGCGGTGGAAGTAGATCTGGAGCTCATTCTTGTCACAGCGCACGACCTCCGGCCCGAACATCGCCTCGCCGTCGATGATGCCGCCGAGGAAACGCTCCTTGAGGCCGGCGAGATCGCCCGGACCGAGATCAGCGAAGGACTTGCCCATCTCCACGCCCATGCGCTCCGTCGCCGCCATGCCGATCTCGAGCGCCGCTTCGGTGCCGAGTCTCTCGCGCATCACGTCGAACAGATGGGCATACGCATCGGCGCGCATCGCGAAGGCGCGGCGGATCAGCTGTCGCGTCGTCTCGTCGAGCGGCTTCGACATGGCACGGTCCTCGTGGTTGGAGATGTCGCTTCAGCGCAGGTCGAGCCGGTACATGCCACCATCGACGGGGATCGAGGCGGCGGTGATGTAGCTGGCGAGCGGTGAGGCGAGGAAGACGGCCAGGGCAGCGAGCTCGGCGGGATCGCCGAATCGTCCCATCGGGATGTTGTCGGCGATGAATCGCTGGCGCGCCTCCTCGGTCGGGTAGAGCCGCTCGAGGATCTGCGCGCTGTTGATGCGACCCGGCGCGATGCAAATGACCGTGATGCCGTCGCGCGCGACCTCGCCGGCGAGTGCGCGCGACCAGCTCAACAGCGCGACCTTCGCGGGCGTGGCGGCATTGACGGTCTTCTGGGCGATCGCGCCGGTGATGTTGATGATCCGGCCCCAGCGTGCCTGGCGCATGTCGGGCAGCAGCGCCTGGGTCAGCCGCCGCGCGGCGGCGAAGTTGAGCGCGAAGGCCTCGTCCCAGGATCTGTCCTCGGCGTCTTGCGGCAACGGCCGCGAGCCGCCGGCGTTGTTGACGAGGATGTCGACGCCGCCGAGGGCCAAACGCGCAGCCGCTGCCGCGTCGCGCACGCCTTCGGGCGTCGAGAGATCCGCGGCGACGATGACCGGTTCCGGCGCGCCGGCGCGGCCGAGTTCCGCCGCGACATCGTTCAGGCGTTGCCGATCGCGCGCGCAGATCGCCAGACGCACGCCCTCGGCCGCCAGTGCGAGCGCGATCCCACGCCCGATGCCGGAACTCGCGCCCGTCACCAGAGCCCGCTTACCCGTGATCGCTAGATCCATCGCTGTCCCTCCTGGCGGCAATGCCGTCACCGGCCCTAACCTGGACGGCACTTCATGGGAGTGACCATCGACGAGCGCGACACGCGATGTCCACGACAACCTATGCAACCCGGCCGACGAGGCAGCGATGCGACTCCTGGTGCTGAACGCGAACACCTCCGATTTCGTCACGCAGCGCGTGGCGACGGCGATCCAGGCCATGGCGATGCCGGGCACCGAGATCGTGCCCGTCACCGGAAGCTTCGGCGCGCGCGTCATCGGCAGCTATGTCGAGATGGCGGTGGGCGAGCATTCGGCGATCGACCTCATGGCGCGCTACGCGCCGGGCTGCGACGCCGTGCTGATCGCGGTCTCCTGGGACAGCGGCTTGCGCGCCGGGCGCGAACTGCTCTCGATTCCGGTCGTCGCGATGACGGAGGCCGCCTTGCTGACGGCACGTCAGCTCGGCACGCGTTTTGGATTCGTCACCTTCGATCGCCGATCGCTCGTGCTCTACCGCAGCATGATCGAAGGCTACGGCTTCGGTGCGCAGATGGCGGCGTGGCGCATCGTCGAGTCCACGGCCGTATACACGCCAAGCGGTGCGATGGAAGTCGACGAGAAGATCGCCGCCGCCGTCAACGACATGGCCGAGCAGGATGGCGTCGAGGTGGCGATCGTCAGCGGCGCCGTGATGGCGGGCGCGGGGAAGCGACTGCAACCCGCCTGTTCGATCCCCGTGATCGATGGCGTCGCCGCGGCGCTGGTTCAGGCCGAAGCGCTGGTGCGGCTCGGGGCCGCCAAGCCGCGCATGGGCAGCTTCGCGCGACCGCAGGGGCGCGAGGCGATCAACATCGCGCCCGAACTCATCGCGGCGCTGCGCGGTGACGCCAAGAGCTGAACGCGCGGTTCAGCGCGCCGCCGCCGCGACCCATTCGGGCAAGCCCAGTCCACGGCGCCAGGCTTGCGCGATCTCGTCGCGGCGCGCGAACCACACGCCTGGTTTCGCGGCCATATGCGCGAGCAGGCGCTCCAGCCCGCCGATGCGTGCGGGCCGGCCGATGATGCGCAGATGCAGGCCGATCGACAGCATGCGCGGCGCGCGGCCGCCTTCCTCGTAGAGCCGCTCGAAGGCGTCGATGCAGTAGCGCGCGAAATCATCCGCAAAGACGAAGCCGCCGCCGCGCTGGAAGCGCATGTCGTTGGTGTCGAAGGCATAGGGCAGGACGACATGCCGCGCGCCCACGACGTCGACGAGATAGGGCAGATCGTCGTTGTAGGCGTTGCTGTCATAGAGGAACCCACCTTCCTCCACGAGCAATCGACGCGTATGGGGCGAGGTCGCCGAGCGTGTGTGCCAGCCCACAGGACGGGCGCCGCAGGCCGCGCGGATGGCGGCGACGCTGCGCGCGATCACGGCGCGCTCCTCGTCCTCGCCCATGTTGGCGTGCCGCTCCCAGCGCCAGCCATGGCACGAGACTTCGTGGCCGCCCGCGATGGCTTGCTGCGCGAGCCAGGGCGTGACCGCCACCGCGCGACCGCAGGCATTGAGCGTCGCCCGCGCGCCGTGGCTCGCCAGCAGATCGCGGATGCG
>JANNTF010000239.1:0-2672 GCA_031403455.1 Alphaproteobacteria bacterium
TCGGCGTCGGTCATGATGATCACGCGTTCGTAGCGCAGCTTCTCGCTGTCGTAGGACTCGCCCGTGCCGCATCCCAGGGCCTGCACCAGATCAGCGAGTTCCTGGTTCTGGCGGAGCTTGTCGACCGAGGCGCTGGCGACGTTCAGGATCTTGCCGCGCAGGGGCAGCACAGCCTGGGATGCGCGATCGCGCGCCTGCTTGGCCGAGCCGCCCGCGCTGTCGCCTTCGACCAGGAAGATCTCGGTTCCGGCGGCGGCGCTGGTCGCGCAATCCGCGAGCTTGCCGGGTAGACGCAGCTTGCGGGTCGCGCTCTTGCGCTGCATCTCCTTCTCGTTGCGTCGGCGGATGCGATCCTCGGCGCGCTCGATGATCGTTTCGAGGAGCTGCTTGCCGTTCGCCGCGTCGTCGGCGAGCCAATGGTCGAAATGATCCTTGATCACCGTGTCGACGACGCGTTGCGCGTCCGGCATGCCGAGGCGTTCCTTGGTCTGCCCCTGGAATTGCGGATCCTTGATGAAGAGCGAGAGGAAGACGACGGCGCCGTCGCCGACATCCTCGGCAGTGATCTGCTGGGCGCGCTTGTTGTTCAGCCGCTCGCCGTAATTCTTGAGCGCGCGCGACAAGGCGGCGCGCAAGCCGAGTTCGTGGGATCCGCCTTGCGGCGTCGGCACGGTGTTGACGTAGGAATGCATCTCGCCGCGCTCGTCGCCGGGCCATGCGACGGCCCACTCCACCTTGCCCATTCCATCCGGCAATTTCTCTTCAGCCGTGAACGGCGTTGCGGTGACGCACGGGCGTTTGCCCAGCGTCTCGGCCAGCGAATCCGCGAGGCCGCCGGGAAAATGCAGCACCGCCTCGGCCGGCACGTCCTCGCCCGCGACCAGCGATGGATCGCACGACCAGCGCAGCTCGACTCCGCGGAACAGGAACGCTTTGGCGCGCGCCATCCGGTAGATCGTCGCCGCCTGGAGCTTCGCGCCCTTGCCGAAGATCTCCGCATCCGGGTGGAAACTCACGGTCGTGCCGCGGCGATTGGGCGTCGTGCCGATCTTCTTGATCGGGCCCTTCGGCTTGCCGCGGCTATAGGTCTGCTGCCAGATCGTCTTCTCGCGTGCGACCTCGACGATCAGCTCGTCCGACAACGCATTGACGACGGAGATGCCGACGCCGTGCAGACCGCCCGCAGTCGTATAGACCTTGTCGGAGAATTTGCCGCCCGAATGCAGCGTCGTCAGGATGACCTCGAGGGCCGATTTGTTCTTGAACTTGGGATGCGGATCGATCGGGATGCCGCGGCCGTTGTCACGCACCGTGCACACGCCGCTGCGCGCGAGCTCGACTTCGATGCGATCGGCATGCCCGGCGACCGCTTCGTCCATCGCATTGTCCAGGACTTCGGCCACGAGATGGTGCAGCGCGCGCTCATCGGTGCCGCCGACATACATGCCCGGACGCCGCCGCACGGGCTCGAGTCCTTCGAGAACCTCGATGTCCTTGGCGGTGTAGCCGCCTGATTTGTCCTTTTCCTTGTCCTTGGTCTTGGACGCGTTTCCGAAGAGATCGGCCATGGGTTTCATCGACTCGGCTGGGGGAAGGTTCAAGCTGCGGCAGGGGACTCGCCTGGATCAAGAGTCACGTCGTCCCGCCCGCGCCGGGACGCTGCGTTGCAGGCGGCGGGGGACTTGTAGACCAGTGCGCTCGGCGGGAAGTGGTAAAGATATTTGAGATGGCCGCATTCGGGAGCCGAGATTGAGCCGGATCGACGAGATTTCCGCCGCGGGCGACGGGCCGCGGGGCGAGCTGAGCTTGCGCGCGATCGCGATGCCGGCCGATGCGAATCCCAACGGCGACATCTTCGGTGGCTGGTTGCTGTCGCAGATGGATCTCGGTGGTGGCAGCATGGCCGGCCAGCGCGCGCGCGGACGCGTCGCAACGGTGGCCGTCACCGCGATGACGTTTCATCTGCCCGTCTTCGTCGGCGACGAGGTCAGCTGCTACTGCTCGATCGAGCGCATCGGCCGCACGTCGATCACGATCCATGTCGAAAGCTGGGTGCGTCGCCGCGACGGCGGCGCGATCATCAAGGTGACCGAGGGTACGTTCACCTATGTGGCGATCGGGCTCGACCGGCGACCTAGGCCAGTGGCACAGGCTTGAGCATGCCGATCCTCGCGAGGTGACGATTCCGATCACGCCGAACGCGACGACCACGCGACGCGGCATGCTGGTCGCCGTGGTCGCCATCATGATGTTCGCCGGCATCGACGTGTGCAGCAAACTCCTGGGCGCGCAGATGCCCGTCATCCAGGTCATCTGGCTGCGGTTCGTCTTCTTCCTGCCGATCGCGGTACTGCTCGCCTATCGTCCTGGGCGCGGCATTTCCTGGCGCACCCAGCGGCCGTGGCTGCATGTGTTCCGTGTCGTGCTGCTGGTGGTGGAGATGTGGTTCTTCATCGCCGCCTTCGCGGCGATGCCGCTGGCCGACGTGCATGCGATCGGCGCGATCGCGCCGCTCCTGGTCACCGCCTTGTCCGTGCCGATCCTGGGTGAGCGCGTCGGCTGGCGGCGCTGGGCGGCAATCGGCGCCGGCTTTGTCGGGATCCTGATCATTTTGCGCCCCGGGATGACCGAGATCGGCCTCCCCGCGATCTACGCGCTGATCGGCGCCAGCC
>JANNTF010000240.1:0-2015 GCA_031403455.1 Alphaproteobacteria bacterium
AATCCATGTACACGACGATGTCGACGTGTGGCTTGCTGATCTGGCTCACGATCGGCGCCAACGCGATGGTCGGCGTCTACAATTTGCTCGGCGGCATCACCTATCTGAAGACCGTCATGACCGGGCTGCCGCTCGATCCGATCGGCGTCATCCTCGTGATGATGGCGATCCTGCTGATGCTCGGCTGCTTCATGGACTGGTTCAGCATCATGCTGCTGACCATGCCGATCTTCGCGCCGACGGTGCAGGAACTCGGCTACGATCTGATCTGGTTCGGCGTGTTGTTCAACATGAACATGCAGGTCGGCTATCTCTCGCCGCCCTTCGGCCAGGCCGCCTTCTATCTGAAATCGGTGACGCCGCCGGAGATCAGCCTCGATCACATCTTCAAGTCGCTGTTCCCCTTCATCGGGTTGCAGATCATCGGACTCGCGATCGTGCTGTTCTTCCCCGGCGTCGCCCTCTGGCTGCCCAATCTGCTGAAGTAGCGCGGCGGGAGTTCAGCTCCCGCCGACCGGCAGATCGATCGCGAACAGCCAACGCCCATCACCCTGGCGGCGCAGCAACTCGCTGCTCAAGCCGGAGACCTCCGTCTTCTGACCCGCCGCATCCTTGCCGGTCAGCGTCCAGTTGACGCGCGCCAGCGCGAGATCCCCCTGCACCTGGCAATAGATGCCGCGCAGCGCGATCTTCGGCGCGCCCGTCAGGAACGCCGTGAGGATCCCGCGGATCTCCACCGGCCCCTGATACGATTTGCCTTCGCCATCGACGAACAGCGCCTTGCCCTCATAGAGCGCGACCAGCCCCTCGAGATCGCCCGCATTAAACAGGCGTTCGAAATTCGCCGGCATGTCCTGTGGATTCTTGACCATCGTGTGTTCCCCCTTCTCACGCATCATCGGCTCACCATGAAACCGACATGTCGATCAAACCTTGCCATACCGGCAGAACCTGGCAAACACGCGCCACGTGGTTGAGATTTCCACCTCCGGCGCCCGCCCCCGGCGTAGAGTGGCCAAAGGGGTCCGATGCGGCGGCAAGCCGATCGGTATTCGCACGCTGCGAACATTCACGGGACGATCGCCCCACAACCAAGAACCTTGCGAGGGAGAGGAAATATGGATTTTGCGTTTGGAAAGCTGACACGCCGCAGCGCGGCGGCGGGCTTCGCAGCCGCTGTCGCATTCTCCGCCACCGCGTTCGCCCAGGCGCCGGTCGAGGTGCGTTGGGCGCAATGGAAGACGACGGAGGTCGGCGAAAAATTCATGGCGGAAGTGAAGGCCGCCTTCGAGAAGGACAATCCGGGCATCAAGCTCACGCTGATCGACTCGCCGTTCACCGGCTTCCATGACCGCGCCATCGTCCAGCACCAGGCCAAGCGCCTCGCCGACATCCTCATGGTCCAGGTCGACTGGATCGCCGAGTTCGCCGATCTCGGCATGCTCGAACCGCTCGATCCCTTCATCGCCAAGGAACCGCCGGCGTTCTTCGCGGGCATCCCGAGCACCTTCCATCAGAAGTGGCGCGGCAAGCAGTATTACCTGCCGCTCGAGACCGGTTCGGTCGCGTTGTTCTACAACACCAAGATCTTCAAGGACGCCGGGATCGCCGGCCCGCCGAAGACCTGGGACGAGTTCGCCGAGATCGCGCGCAAGGTCACCAAGCCCGACGCCAAGATCTTCGCGACGACCTCGACGCTCGCCACCGAGCCGCCGACCAACATGACCTACGACATCTACCCGCTGATCCTGCAGGCCGGCGGCAAGATCATCGACTCCGCGACCAACAAGGCGGTGTTCAACTCGCCGGAAGGCGTGAAGGCCATCGAGTGGTATGTCGATCGCGTCAACAAGGACAAGGTCGCGGCGCCGGGCATCCTCTCCAACGGCGAGAAGGAAAAGCGCGCGAATTTCGCGTCGGGCAACATCGCGATGATGTTCGAGGGACCCTGGGGCATCTCGATCCAGAAGCAGCTCAATCCCAAGCTCGAGTTCGACATCGCGCCGCTGCCGACC
>JANNTF010000241.1:0-8360 GCA_031403455.1 Alphaproteobacteria bacterium
ATCCGCATCAGCTCTCCGGCGGCATGCGTCAGCGCGTGATGATCGCGATGGCGCTGGCTTGCGAACCGCGGCTGCTGATCGCGGACGAGCCGACCACGGCGCTCGACGTCACCATCCAGGCGCAGATCCTGGAGCTGATCAAGAGACTGCGCGTCGAGCTCGGGATGGCGGTGCTGCTGATCACGCATGATCTCGGGGTCGTCGCGGAGATGTGCGAGCGCGTGATCGTGATGTATGCCGGGCGCATCGTCGAGGAAGGCGATGTTCTCGCGATCTTCACCAATCCGCTGCATCCCTATACCGAAGCCCTGCTTGCTTCGATGCCGCGCCTCGATGCACCGCGCGGGCGTTTGCGCGCCATCGAGGGCGCAGTACCCGATCCGCATGCCCCCGCTCGGGGATGCCGCTTCGCGCCGCGCTGCGCCCATGTGCAGGATCGCTGCCGGACAGAATCACCGCCGCTCGAGACGATCGTTTCGGCACGTCGCGCCGCTTGCTTTCTTGCGCGCGACCGGCTGGCACGGGGAGGCGCGGCTTGAGCGCGGCGCCGCTGCTCGAGGTGCGCAATCTCAAGCGCCATTTCCCGCTTGGCGGCGGCGCCTTGTTCGCCGGCGATCAGGGCGCGGTGAAAGCGGTCGACGGCGTCTCGTTCACCATCGAGCGCGGCGAGACCTTCGGCCTCGTCGGCGAGTCCGGCTGCGGCAAGAGCACGCTTGGCCGCGTCATCGTCGGTCTGCAGCCGCCGACCGACGGCCAAGTCCTGTTCGAGGGACGCGATCTCGCGACGCTCAGCCGTGCCGAGCTGCGCGGGCTGCGGCGCGAGATCCAGATCGTTTTCCAGGATCCCTATGGCTCGCTCAATCCGCGCCTGCGCGTCGGGGCGATCATCGGCGAGGCCTTCGAGATCCATGACCTGCAGCGCGGTGCGGCGAAGACTCGCGCGGTCGACGAATTGCTCGACGCGGTCGGTCTGTCCGCCGGTCATGCCGATCGCTATCCGCACGAGCTGTCGGGCGGCCAGCGTCAGCGTGTCGGCATCGCGCGGGCGCTCGCGCTGAAGCCGAAGCTGATCGTGTGCGACGAGCCGGTCTCGGCGCTCGACGTCTCCGTACAGTCGCAGGTGCTCAATCTGCTCGGCGATCTGCAGCGCAGCTTCGGGCTTTCCTATCTCTTCATCGCCCATGGGCTGGCGGCGGTGCGCCAGATCTCCGACCGCATCGGCGTGATGTATCTCGGCAAGCTGGTCGAGATCGCGCCGGTCGATCGGCTCTTCGCGGCGCCCGCGCATCCCTATACGCAGGCCCTGCTATCGGCGATCCCGGTTCCCGATCCGCGTCAGCGTCGCACGCGGATCGTGCTCGAAGGCGACGTGCCGTCTCCGGCCGCGCCGCCGAGCGGATGCCGCTTCCACACACGCTGTCCTTATGCTGCGGGCGTCGGAGAAGCCTGCCGCACGCGTGAGCCCGCGCTCATGCAACCGAGCCCAGGCCATCACGCGGCATGCCACCTGATCGCCTGAGCATCGGCACAAAGCCTCGTCGTCGAGAGCCCCGCTGATCTTGCTGCGTCAGGCGCGCCGGCGCCGCGCGGCGCCGAGTCCGATCAGTGCAGCGCCGAGCAGGCCGAAGGTCGCTGGCGCGGGCACGGCATCTGCGGCCGCATCGAAGGTGAAAGTGACGGTGAGATCTCCCTGCCATGCGGCGCTCGCGTCTTGGGAGCAGTTGCCCGGGCCAATGGACCCAAAGCAATTGAAGGGAATGGCAGAAAAATCGACGGCTACGCCGACGTTGAAGGATGGCGTGCCGCCATTGTCGATGAAATCGGACAAGTCAGTCGGCAGGTTGACGGATGTCGTGGTCGGGAAGGCGGGCGGAGCCTCGACCCTGGTGTCCGTAGCGCTGCATGTCGAGCCGAGCGTATCGCAATCGGCAAAGGCGGAGCCGGTCCGTTCAAGCAGAGTCCCGCCATTCGGAGCCTGGATGGTGAAGAATGTAAAATTGCGCGCCGAAGCGTTGCCGCCTTCACCGCCGCTGAAATTTCCGGTGACGGATACGCTGGCGGTGGTCGTCTCGTTGGCGAGGCTGAATGTGACGCCGGTCAAGGTGCCGAGCGCAGGGTCGAAGCGGCTGAAGCTGAGGGTATCGCTTTCAATCGCTCCGGCGGACGGGCCGCCACTCAATGAGAAGGACAACGTCTCCGCGTGGGCCGGCACGCAGGCGCCCGCCGCGATCGATGCGCCGATCGCCAGCGCCATCGTCGAAACACTCCGCATCAGATCCATCTGCTGTTCCCTTCCCGAGCGTCGTTTGTGAAGGAACTGAGCAGTAATCGTGCCGACTTCATTGCGTCAAAGGCTTAGCGCGCGAGCCATGGTTAACTCGGGACTGAGTGTAAAGAGAGCCGACGGGATCTCTGTCTCGCCATCTCGGATCTGAACCCGACACACCTGCCGCTCGCGCTGCGCTCGATCGCGTCGCAATAGACGAAGCTGATGCGGAAGGGATGGCCGATGGCGGCGAGTATCCCACCGCACTGCTTTTCCTCTTTCTCCATTGAGAGTTGTGCCATCAGCATGCTGGGCGAAATTACCCGGCCGAAGACATCCTTGCGGCGCGCATTGTCGATGAGCGCCTTCTGGAGTTTGCCGCGTCAGGCGCCGGCGCCGCTTCGTCGCGCCGAGACCGATCAGGCTGGCGGCGAGCACGCCGAGAGTCGCCGGCTCGGGTGCCGGCACCGGATCGACGGCGGGATCGAACAGGAATTCGACGGTGAGCGAGCCGATCCACTGCGCATTACCGACGCCGCCGCACTCGGCGATGTCCTCTGTCCGACGGCATCCTGGCAGACACTCAGGAAGCCGCTAGCGGCCACGTCGACGAACACATCGAAGAAACCGCCGAGGCCGATGAAATTGGGCAGGTCGCCCACGCCGCTGACCGTGCTGGTCGGCGGAAAACCGCGGGAGAACCGGAGTCGATCACCCGGCTGAGGCAGCTGGAAGAGCCGCTACACGACGCCGTAGCTCGGTCCGAACCGCTGAAGAGGGAGATTGCCGCCGGACCGGTCATCGTGAAACTCGAGTTCACCGTCCCCGCGACGTTGCCGCCCCCGGCGCTGGCCCCAGCTCCGCAGGAGTCATGCCAACGTCATGGATTCAACCGGTTAGCTCGGGAGCGATGGTCGGGCCCCGGCGAAGTGCAAAAGGCCGCTGACGGATTCCTACCGCGCGACCTCGCATTTGAACTCGACATATTTGCCGCCGGCGCTGCGCTCGATCGCGTCGCAGTAAACCGTGGCGATACGAAACGGGTGACCGATCGCCGCAACGAGAGCTGCATGCAGTCGAGCTTCTTCATCTACCGATAGCTGCGCCCGAGCCACGAGACGCAGCTCGATATCCGCAACGCTCTTCTGGATCAGTTGATGCTGGATGATCGTGGGGAACTCGCCCAGCGCCTTGCTGCCATAGAATGGGAAGCGATACTCGCCATTCGGCAGCATGAGCATGTCGCGCGTCCTGCCGAGGATGCGTTTGAGGACTGGCAGGGTGCGACCGCAGGCACACGCCTCGCCCGCTTCGGCTAGATCGCCGATCGCATAACGGATCAACGGCATCGCGAAATTATGGAGGGGCGTGACGACGACGCGCCCGATCTCGCCGGGCCGACACGGGCTGCCATCCTCGGCCAGGATCTCGACCAGCGCGCTTTCCGCCTGGGCATGCAGATGCGGGAAATCCGGGCATTGCACCGCAATGAACCCGGTCTCGACGGCGCTGTAGTTATCGACGATCTCGACGCCCCAGGCGGCGCGGCAGGCTTCGCGCGCGGCCTCGCTCAGCACCTCGCCCTGGCTATAGACGCTGCGGATCGACGCGACGTGGATATCATGCGCCAGGCAATACCGCGCGAGCGCATGCAGGCCAACGCCGAAACCGACGAGATGATCGGGCGCCTCGTTTTGCAACCACTTGGCCTGCTCGGCGATCGTGGTGTGGCGGATGTCGAGCACGGCGGCGGGGCCGGTCGGATAGAGCGACGCGAGCGGCGGCCCCCAGTTCGCATGGCGTTTGACGTGCAGCCCCGTCGATCCCGCGGGCCGCTGCCAATCCATGCGGATGGCCGCGAGTTTTCCCGCGAGATCGAAACCGTGCCAGGCGACCTCGCGGATTGCGAAGACGTTCCAGTAGAACAGGGTCAGCGCGGAGCGCAGCACGGTGAGCGCCGTGCCCGTCGATCCCGATGTGCGATCGGTGGTCGTCTCGCCATGCTGCTTGGGCAGGTTGCGGCAATGCAGCGCCGCGCCGGCCGCCTGCACGTCCTGGCGGGTCAGGATCGGCAGAGTCGCCCAACGCGCCGCATCGATCGGTGCGGCAGGATCGAACCCGCATCGACGAAAATGCTCGCGATAGAACGGCAGCGCTTTGGCGGCGTGCGCGACCATCCGGCTGAGTTGGCGAAATTGCCGCGCCTGCAACTCTTCCTGCGGCAGATACTGGCTGTGCTCGAGCTGTTGCAGCGCCGCTAGCGTCACCGCCTGCATGCCGCCGGCCGGCGCCGGCCAGACGGCACCCTCGACCGCCGAGAGCGGGATGGGGAGCGGGGTGCGCGATGGGGCTCGGCGCACGGTTCTACTTGTACGCGACCGCGGCGCTGGACGGGCCGGCGAGGGGGATGACCGCGAAGCTGCGGAATCCCGCCTCGCGACACCAGCCGGCGAAATCGGCGCCCGAATAATCGAAGGCGTCGCCGAACTCGATCAGCATGTTGAGCGACATCATCAGCCCGAAGACGTTTTCGCGCCGCGCATCGTCGATCAACGCCTCGATCACCACGAAGGCGCCGCCCGGAGGCAACGCATCGTAAGCCTTGCGGATCAGCGCCTTCTTCTTCTCGAGATTCCAGTCATGCAGGATCATACCCATCGTGATCACGTCGGCCCTCGGCAGCGGATCGGCGAAGAAATCGCCGCCGACCGCGGTGACGCGATCGGACATTCCCGCCTGCGTGATCTTGCGTGTCGCGATCGGCACGACTTTGGGCAGATCGAAGCTCGTGCAGCGCATATGCGGATTGGCCGCCGCGACCATGCAGGAGAGCTGCCCCGTCGCGCCGCCGACATCGCAGAGCGTCGTGTAGCGTGAGAAATCGAATTGCTCGGCAAAAGCGCGGAAGTTGCCCGCCGAGATTCCGGACATCGCGTTCATGAATTGCTCGAGCCGCTCCGGCACCGCGTAGAGCTTGGCGAACATCGGCTCGCCATCGTGCTTGGTCTCGTTCTGCGGCTTGCCGGTCTTGAGCGCCTCGGTGAGGTCGGCCCAGAAGCGATAGAGGCGCGCGTTGGCCATCTCCAGAATGCCGCCGATATAGGCCGGGCTGTCGCGGTCCAGGAACAATGCGCTCTCGGGCGAATTGGCGTAACGCGCGTTGGTGCCGTCGCCTGCGCGCTCGAGCAGTCTGAGCGCGACCAGCGCGTCGGGAAAATCCGGCACGGCGCGCGGGCTCAAGCCCAACGCCGCGACGATCTCGGCGCCCGTCATCGGCCGCTTGGCGAGCGTGGTGAACAGCCCGAGTTCGACAGCCGAGAGCAATGTCTTCGACGCGAAGAACCCCATGCCGATTTGCATGATGTGCGACGGATTCAATTCTGGCATTGGCGACTCCAAACGAGTTGAACAGGTCGAGCTTAGTCGCAACCCTCGACCGTCGGCCATCGTGGCGATCGCTTGGCCGGGCGACACGCCGAAATCTGGCATATCGGCTTTCGCATCGACGCGAAGAGGCGGATCATCGATAGGCCGCCCCGAGAGAGGACCCGATGACCAGCGCCACCGACATAGCCGTGCGCAACCATGTGCAGGAGAAGCTGCAGCGCGACGAACTCGTCATCTCGATGATCGTCCGGCTGGTGCGCTCGATCGAGATCGTGCGCATCGCCAAGACGGCGGGGTTCGATACGATCTATGTCGATCTCGAGCATAATCCGTTCTCGCTCGAGACGACGGGACAGATCTGTCTCGCGGCGCTCGCCACGGGCGTGACGCCTTTCGTGCGCATTCCCGCGGTGGAGCCGCAATTCATCTCGCGCGTGCTCGATTGCGGCGCGTTGGGCATCATCGCGCCGCATATCAACAATGCGGCCGAGGCGGCCGAGATCGTACGCTGGGCCAAGTACCCGCCGCGCGGGCAGCGCTCGGTCGCCGGTGCCTTGCCGCAGCTCCATTACCGCAGCCTGCCATGGGCCGAGGCGCAGCTGACGATGGATGGCCTCACGACGGTGATCGCGATGATCGAGACCGGCGCGGCCGTCGAGCATGCCGATGAAATCGCGGCGACCGAAGGCATCGACATGCTGTTCATCGGAGCGGGTGATCTCAGCAACGATCTCGGCGTGCCCGGTCAGCCAGACCACGCCACCGTGGACGACGCCCATCACCGTGTGATCGAGGCGTGCAGGCGACGCGGCAAGCATGTCGGGCTCGGCGGATTGGCCAATCGACCGGAGCTGCTCACGCGCTACGTCGCACTGGGCGCGCGCTACATCTCCGCTGGTTCGGATCTCGATCTGTTGTTGGGCGCAGCCACCGACCGCGCCACCCTCGTCGCGGCCACATTGTCGCGCCCGTGATGGAAGATCGGTCGATCAATGGCTCGATCCGGAGATGCGTGACATCGTGGACATAGCTGCGCCGAAATCCAAGAAGCGCCATCGTGAAGCGGTTGCGCGTTTGCGCGTGCCGCTGCCGGTGCGTGCGATCACCCCGGCGGAGGTGCAGGCGCGCCTGTCTTTTCGACTGCGGCAGATCATCGGGCCGGGCAAGCGGGCCAGTCTCGCCGAGGCGGCGCGGCTCACAGGGATCAATGCGCGTACGCTCAAGGCGTACGTGGCGGGCACTGCGTGCCCCAATGTGGCGCGCTACGGTCGCCTGCTGCGCGTTTTCGGGCCGGAGGTCGGGATCGAGTTGGCGATGATGCTCGGCTGGGAGCCGCGCGCCGCGAATCCAGCGCTGCCGCAGACCGAAGATCTGCGCGCCCTGCGCGACGCGGTGGCGCAGGCGATCCGCACCATCGACCTGGTCCTCGCGCATGGAACGCGCGTGACTCGCGCGGCGACCTGAGGCGCGCGGGTCGTCAATCCCGCGTGCCTTTTGTGCCAGCGAGCATGGTGTCGAGGACGGCGATCGTGGCGATCAGCTGGCTGCGCAGCTTCTCGAGGTCGACGGCGCCCGGCGGCAGCCGGATTTCCTCGCGCGGCATCCAGCCATACATGCGATCGATGTCGCGCGCGAGTTCGGGCCCGAGTACGGCGAGCAGCCGCTTGAATTTGGCGAGGTTCGGACTGGCTGTCCCGGCTGCGTAGGCTTGCAGCGAGCGGATGTCGATGCCGGTCAACTCCGAGAGGCCCTTATAGGACCAGCGTCGGCCGGGCCCGATCATCTTGCGCAGTTGCAATCCAAGCCGGCGCGCCACCTCGTCGGCGGTGATGTCGCGTACATCGAGGGGCAGATGGGCGTCGCGCGCTGTCATGACGCCGGTATTTGGCGGGCCGAGTCCGGCATTTGGCAAGTCCTATCGATGCGCTTGGCGCGCGAAGGACAGCGTTTTGCAGATGTTGCGCATTGAATCGCTATGGCCGCGGGCCAACACTGCCGGGCGGGAGAAACATGGATGGCTCGAATGAGCGCGACGGGGAGGGGAGCATTGACGCCGGGCCAGCCCCATCGCGTGGCGCGGCGTCGCGAGCGGCGTCGCGACGAGACGACCGCCTACGCCTTCGTCGTGCCGCTCGTCGGGATAGAGCTGGCGCTGGTCGTGTCCCCGCTGTTGCTCGCCGCCTATTACAGCCTGTTCCGCGTCGATTATTTCGAACTCACACGCTTTCGTGGCCTCGGCAACTACGCGACGATCCTCACCTCGCCGATGGTGCTGCAAGCGCTCGGGGCTACGCTCGTGTTCGCCTTCTTCTCGCTGGTTCTGACCCTCGGACTCGGCTTTGCGCTGGCCTTGCGCTTCGAGCGCGACACGCGCGCCAGCGTCGCGATGCGCGCCGTCGTGCTCGTCCCCTACGTCATCTCCATGCTGGTGGGGTCGTTGCTGCTGCGCTGGATCTATGCGCGCGACGGCGGACTCTCCAGCATGATGCTCGGGTCGGTCGGGCTCGGCGATTTCTCGATCCTGGCCGATCCGCGCGCCGCGATGGCCGCGCTCGTCTCCAACGCCGTGTGGCGCGACTCCGCCTTCGCCATGATCCTCCTGCTGGCGGGGCTCAAGGCGATTCCGGCCGAGCTGCATCAGGCGGCGCTTGTCGACGGCGCGCGGGCATGGATGCGCTTTCGACGCATCACTCTGCCGTTGCTGCGC
>JANNTF010000242.1:0-1249 GCA_031403455.1 Alphaproteobacteria bacterium
CGGCCGGTTCGTCTCGGCCAGCCGCACGAAGCGCCCGGTCATGATGTTCGCTTTCCCCTGTTCCCACGCCAGAGTCGGTCCGGCCGTCCAAAGCGCCTGATGATACGCTAACTGCTTCATGCGATCAGACGAGCCCGAGGGTCAACCCGCGAACGGCGTGTCCTGTACGCCTGATACGCCGGGGCGGCACACCAGCAGCGTGCCGGCGGCGGGCTGCGCGCTCAGTTGCTCGGGCGTCAGCTTCTGCGCGGCCGTGGTGATGTAGAGCTCATCGAGGCGTGCGCCGCCGAAGGCGCAGGAGGTGGGCTGCGTCGTCGGCAATTCGATCAGGCGGTCGAGCTTGCCTGCCGGCGTGATGCGCGCGACGGCGCCGCCGCCATAACGCGCGCTCCACAGACAGCCCGCGCTGTCGATGCAGGCGCCATCGGGGCGCCCCGGCGCGCCGTCGAGCGACAACAACACCCGTGCATTGCTGCGCGTGCCGGTCGCGTTGTCGTAGTCGAAGCTCAGGATGTCGCCCTGGCGCGTATCGGTGAAGAACATGCGTTTGCCGTCGGCGGTGAAGGCGAGGCTGTTGGGCACGAAGAACGGACCGTCGACCGCCTCGAGCGCGCGACCGCGCTCCCAGCGATAGAGCGTGCCGCGGGCATTGGCGCCGAAATCCTCCATCGTGCCGCACCAGAAACGCCCGGCGCGGTCGCATTTCGCATCGTTGGGGCGGTTCTTCGGCAGCAGCGCCTCCGGTTGCGCGACCAATGTCAGATCGCCGTTCGCGGGATCGAAATTGTGGAAGCCCGTCTGCAGCCCGACCAGCAACCCCCCTTGCGCGCGGCGCACGATCGATCCGACCAGCGCCGGCATCAGCCAGCGCGCATGCGCGTCGGTCGCGGGCGACCAGCGATGGATGGCGGGCGCGCGGATATCGACCCACCACAACGCCTGCGCGGCCTCGTCCCATACCGGCGACTCGCCGAGCACGCAGGGTTCGCGGATGGCGATCTCCACCTTCATCTTCAGAAGAACCCGCCATTCACCCGCAGCATCGCGCCGCTGAGATAGCCGGCGTCGGGCGAGAGCAGCCAGACGATCGCGCGCCCGATATCCTCGCCCACGCCGACCCGTCCGAGCGGGATCTGCGGTCCCAGCCGCTCGTTGCGGCCGGTATTGTCGAATTGATCGTTGAAGTTCGTGTCGATCACGCCAGGCATCACGCCGTTGACGCGAATGCCCGCGGGCCCGACTTGCTTGG
>JANNTF010000243.1:0-3924 GCA_031403455.1 Alphaproteobacteria bacterium
GCCGTCGTCGCCGAACATCAGGTCTTCACCCGAGTCGCCCGTCATGCTGTCGGCGCCATTGCCGCCGAGCATGAGGTCGTTGCCGCTACCGCCCGACATGTTGTCGTCGCCGTTGCCGCCGTACATCGTGTCGTCGTCATCGCCGCCGTACAGATTGTCGTCGCCGTCGCCGCCGTAGATCTCGTCGGCACCAGCCTCGCCATGGATCTCGTCGTCGGCAGCGCCGCCGTAGAGATTGTCATCGCCGTCGCCGCCGTAGAGCAGATCGTTGTCGCCGCGGCCATAGAGGCTGTCGTCGCCGTCGCCGCCATAGATCTCGTCATTGGCTTGGTCGCCGTCCGAGCCGCCGTAGATGATGTCGTTTCCGCCCTTGGCGTAGTAGCTGTGCGGGCCTTCGCCGTATTGCTGGTCGAGATTGATTAGGTTGTCGTCATCATTTCCGCTGAAAGCAGTCATGGTCGATCCTCCTAGAGATGAGCCTGGAACTCCCAGGCCCGGAACGAAGCCCCTCGATCGAAATCTCCGGTGCCCCTCTTCGCCTCGGTCGTCTGCGACCTGAAGCTTGGGCAGGAGTAAACAAACTCCTAACGATTCGAGCGCCCCTCGAACGGCTACGAAGTCATTCCTAGATGTCGTCGACCCCAGACGGCCACGCACGCACGCACCGACGATCGGCCATACCGATCAATCGATTAATGACAATCTTTACAATAGATTAATCTTCAGCCTCGCGGTCGTCGCGGAGACACCAGACGACTGGGGCGATCGTCCTAACAATGGCGACAGCTTCGCCCAATTGGCCTACGCCACCGGTGGCTCGGGCGGACGATTGGCCAAATCCAGCAAGCGCGCCGTGTCCGGCTTCGACAGCTTGCTGCCGAACAAGAGCAGGCGGCGATCGTGGTCGCCGATATCGCGCTCATCGACCGCGTGGAACGCCCGTGGCGTGTTGATGTAGGCGAAGCCGAGATTGGCGCGATACGGCGTGGTCAGCGCACGCCTCAGGAACCGTCGCACCCAATCGGGCCGCAGATCGAGATTCAAGGGCAAGGAGAGGCCGAGGCTGCGATAGAGCACGGTGCCCATTGTCGGGTCGTCAGCGCCAGGTTCGGGACAATAGAGAAACGCGTTGGTCACCAGCCGCGGATGATCGACATGCGGCGCCAGACCGACCTTGCCGGAGTAGCGCGCCAACTGCGCGCCATCGATCTCGAAGATCATGTCCGCGGTCTCGCGCGCCCAATCGCTGCCGAAGAAGGGCTCGAACTTCTCCGCAAAGCATGGCCGCAGCCGCTCGATGATGGCGCGATTGGCCGCATTGGTGAGAAGAAGCACCGCGCGCCAGAACGGCTGTTCCTCGACCGGGAACAGGCTGAGCGCCTTGGGCAGTTTCGCGTCCCAGCGCTGCATCGACGGGTTCTCCCGGAACATCTCGCCCCGAGGCCAGCGTTGGCAGATCTCCGTGTACCAATCCGTCGGCAACAGATCCGGCATCATCAGGTACGGAAACGGGTCGGTCACGAGCTCCGCTTTACTGATGACGAGACGAATGTGTGATATGGCCTCGGCGATACGGATCATGGAATCTCTCCCTCTGCCTCTGCGCGCTTTTTGCGGCGCTGCCCGGTGCGCGGACCCGATCCGCTGACATGGCCGGGCCGAAACCACGACCCGATAATGTCCAGCGCCTGCTCGACCAAGCAAGCGCACAGTGGGCGCAGCGCGATTCAACCGCTGCGATCGCCACCTACCGCCGCGCTCTGGCCGCCCGGCCGAAAAGTCTAGCGGCCCTGGTGAATATGGCGTTGATCCTTGCCGAACTCGGGCAGCGCAAGGAAGCCGAAGCGCTCTATCGACGCGCCATCCTGGCCGAACCACGGCGCCCCGAGCCGCTCTACAATCTCGGCGAAATGCTGCGCCAGTCGAACCGCCTCGACGAGGCGTTGGCGAGCTTCGACGCCGCTCTCGAACGACAGCCCGATCACATCAAGGCCATGTTCGGACGCATGATCACGCTGCGTCTGCTCCGCCGGTTCGAGGACGCCAAGGCCGCTTGCGAACGCGTGCTCGAGCTGGAGCCCGATCACCTCGGCGCGCTCTACCAGCGCCTCAAGATGGCGCAGCACCGCGGCGACTTCGCCGATGCGGCTCTGGCGCACCGGCGGCTCGCCGAGATCATGCCCGAGACGATCCCGCAATCGCGCCTGCTGATGATCACGGCCAATATCGCCTATGTGCAGCTCTTCGCGCCGTGGGGAACCGAGATCACGCGCCTGCTCTCCGACCGGCTTGGCGCGTTGCTTCTCGCACAAGCCGGGCGTCAGGCGCTGATACCGCCACGCCCGGTGCCGCCGGCTGGACGGCGCTTGCGCATCGGCTATCTCTCGCCGAACTGGGGCAATCATCCCGTCGGCCACGTCACGCGCAGCTTCTTCCAGCGCCATGATCGCGCACGAGTCGAGATCTTCGGCTACTCGACCAAGGACCGCGGCAAGGATCGCGGGAGTTTCCATGCCGATCTGGCGCAATCCTTCGATTGCTATGTCGACCTCACCGGATTGCCGCCGAGCCAAGCCGCGCGCCGGATCGCGCAGGACAAGATCGATGTTCTCGTCGATGTCGACGGGTTCATGGACATGGTCTCGCCACCGATCATGGCCCATCGCCCGGCGCCCGTTCAGGTCTTCTGGCTGGGGCATGCCGGGGGACTCGGCTTGCCGTTCGTCGATTATCTCATCGCAGATCACCGCGTGGTACACGACGAGGATGTGAGCACCTATCGCGAGGCGGTAGTGCGCGTGCCGCGCGTCTATCACCCCGCCGATCTGCATCCCATCGATCCGACGGCGCCGACGCGGGCGGACGAGGGCTTGCCCGAAGACGGCGTGGTGTTCTGTGCCTTCAACAATCCGCAGAAGATCGACGCCGAAATCTTCGCGGTCTGGATGCGCATCCTCGCGCGCGTCCCCGGCGCCGTGCTCTGGCTCACCGACCACAACAAGCATTCGGATCCCAAGCCCACGCTGCGCGCCGCCGCGGCGGCAGCTGATGTCGATCCCGCGCGCCTGATCTTCGCGCGCCACCGGCCGGACAAGCCGGCGCATCTGGCGCGTCATCGCTGTGCCGATCTCTTCCTCGATACCTTCGTGATGAACGCGGCGACGACGGCGCTGGACGCTCTCTCCGTCGGGCTGCCGGTCCTCACCCGTCCGGGCAAGCGCTTCGGCGAGCGCATGGCCGGCTCGTTCCTCGCCGAACTCGGCTGCACGGCGCTGATCTGCGACTCGACCGAACACTATGTCGCGCGCGCGATCGAGCTCGCCGGCGAACCGCAACAGCGCCAAGCGCTGCGCCAGAGTCTCGCCGCGGCCATCGATGCCGGAGGGTTGTTCGATTCCACGCCACTCGCGCGCGCGCTGGAGCGCGCCTATGGCGAAATGGTCGATCGCGCCGCCAGGGGTCTAGCGCCGACGGCGTTCGACGTACCGGCGGGTTGACCGCGGCGTCAACGCGCGCGATCGCGCGCGATCGCGACCTGCACCAGCTTCGCCTTGCGCGGAATCGACAACGTCTCCAGGCGATGCACGATGCCGCGCCGCTGCGCGCCGCTGGCGCTGACATAGGCGGAGCGGAGAAACAAACTGTGCGCGCTGCGCTCCGTGATCCGCGTTCGCTCCGCGATGACCCGCGCCACCAGCCGCTGGTGGAAACGCACCGCATCGAGCTTCTCGATCAGGTCGCGTTCCTCGAGGCGAGAATTGCTCGCGATCGTGACGCCGATGCCATGGAACATGAACGTCGAACCCGGCGACGCGATCCGACGCGCACCGGCGAGGAAGATCACGTTGCCGATCGAGTTGACCGATCCGACATTCCAGGTGATCAGCTCGAGCGGCAGGGCGCGCAGCGTGTTGTAGATCGTCA
>JANNTF010000244.1:0-1715 GCA_031403455.1 Alphaproteobacteria bacterium
CAAACTCCTGGAGCGATCGAACCGCGAGCGATATCGGTTCCGGCATGACCACACTCCGACGAGTGGGACCTGGGGAGTGGATCGCTGGCAGCCGGGGGAGTTCAGCCTCCATCGCCAGATTCGTGATGCCGGCCCTCGTCAGCACCGCGAGGTTGGCGTGCAGGGAAATCGGGTCGGGCGTCGTCAGCGACGTGACTTGTACAACCCGCGGCGTCACGATGCCGAGCGTGCCGATGCTGGCTGCCGCGCGGCCGAGCGCGGTCCAGATCTGACATGCGAAGGCGGCGACCGAAGTCTTGCCGCTGGTGCCGGTGACGGCGCAGATCGTTTCCGGCTGGCGCGCATGGAAGCGCGCTGCAGCCAGCGCCAGCGCGCGTCGCGGATTGGCCGATTCGAGGACGGCGACGCCGCTGGGCACTTTCAGGCCATGAGGTCCGAGCACTGCGACGGCGCCACGCGCAACCGCATCCGCGACGAACGCCGTCCCGTCGATCTTGCCGCCCGGCAATGCGGCGAACAGCGCGCCGGGACGCACCGAGCGCGAGTCAGCCGTCATGGTGACCAGCTCGGGATCACCGCTGCCTGGCCGCAGGCTCAACTCTGCATCCGTGAGAAGCGAAGCGCGCAATTCGGTCGCCGTCATCCTGTTGTTGACTGCGCTCACCGCACGGCGACGTTGACGAACAACTGATCGCGTATGGCAGGCGCCTGATCGTCGATCGGCTCGAGACCGTAGAGTGCGGCGATTCGCTGGACGATGCGCTGGATGGATGGTGCGACGACCCAACCTGCTGTTGCATAGCCGAACGTGGCCTTCGTTCCCTTCGGTTCATCGAGCATCATGTAGACGAGGAATTTCGGCGAATTCATGGGGAAGGCGCCGACGAAAGACGAGATGCGCGCGTCCTTCTTGTAGCGGCCATTCTCGATTTTCTCGGCGGTACCGGTCTTGCCGCCGACGAGGTACCCCGGAACATTCGCGCTTTTCGCGGTTCCCTTTTCCACGACCAGACGCATCAATTTGCGCATCTGCTCGGACGTGCGCGCCGACACGACGCGCTCGCCGCCGCTGCGCTCGCCGTCGGCGCGTCTCAGGATCGTCGGTGTGCGGTAGATCCCGCCATTGACGATCGCCGCGGTCGACGTGGCGAGGGTGAGCGGGCTCACCGAGATCCCATGGCCGAACGCGATCGTCATCATGTTCACCTCCCGCCAGGGCGAGGGGATCTGCGGCGGCGTGTTCTCGAGCAGCTCGAATGGCGTCGTGCGCAGCAGCCCGAGCTTGCCGAGGAACTCGCGCTGGCGGTCGCGACCGACGGCTTCCGCGATGCGCACCGCCCCGATATTGGAGGAGTGCATGAACACCTCCGACATGTTCATGACGCGTCGCTGCGGCTTGTAGTCGTCGATCCTGAACCGTGAAACCATGATCGGCCGCGTGGCGTCGTAGACGGTGTTCAGCGCGCCGGTGCCGTAGTCGAGCGCCATGGCCGCGGTGAATGTCTTGAACGCCGAGCCCGGTTCATAGGTGCCCAGCGTGGTGCGATTGAATCGCGCATCCGCCGGCGCGGTACCGGGTGTATTGGCGTCGAAATCCGGCAGCGAGACCATGGCGTAGATCTCGGCGGTGTTCGCGTCCATCAGCAGCGCCGCCCCGCCGATCGCCTGGAACTCCTTGATCGCGGCGGCGACTTCCTCGCGCAGGGCATGCTGGG
>JANNTF010000245.1:0-9371 GCA_031403455.1 Alphaproteobacteria bacterium
CCACATCGCCTTCGCCGCGCTCGACGTCGCGACGATCGAACCGCTGCCGGCGGACTCGCCGCTGTGGGACATGGACAATGTGCTGATCAGTCCGCATTCGGCCAGCACGGCGCCGAGCGAGAACGGCAAGATCGTCGACATCTTCGTCCATAATCTGGGGTGCTGGCTGGATGGGCGCCGGGACGCCATGCGCAACATCCTCGACAAGCGGCGCATGTACTGAAAAATTGGCGTCCAGATTTCACGCGAGTTCGCCACGAGGGGTCCCATGATCGAACGCATCGTCAAAATCCTAGGCGCGGCCATCGTCGCGCTGCCGCTGGTCATGTCCACGGCGTCGGCCCAGGCGCCGGCGACGCTCGTGGTGCCGCAGCTGGGCGAGCCCAAGACGCTCAGTCCGAATTTCGCGGCGGATTCGCTGGGCTTCGCGCCGACCAGCAATGTGTACAGCCATCTCGTCGCGATCGATTGGGGCGTCAACAAGGGCACCGGCGCCTATGGCGATCTCGCCGAATCCTGGACGACCAGCGACGACGGCAAGAGCGTGACGTTCAAGCTCTTCAAGAACGCGACCTGGCACGACGGCAAGCCGGTCACCGGCCACGACGTCAAATTCACCTTCGACACGATCATCCGCAAGAAATACCCGGCCCTGGTCGTGCTCAAGAACGTGCGCGAGATCACGGTGCCCGACGACAATACCGTGGTGCTGCATCTGATCGACGCCGAGATCGGCTTCGTGCCGATGCTGGCGCAGATCTCGACCTGGACCGGCAAGATCTATCCGAAGCATCTCTGGGAGGGGCAGGACGGCTTCGATGCGGGGCCGCTCGTCAATGCGCCGATCGGCTCGGGCCCGTTCAAGTTCGTGCGCTGGGAGAAGGGCGGCCTCGTCGAGCTCGAGGCCAATCGCAGCTATTTCCGCGGCGCGCCCAAATTGGACCGCCTGGTCTTCCGCCAGATCACCGACGTGAATGTCGCGCGCGCGGAGTTCGATGCCGGGCGGCTCAATTTCCTCAACTACGAATACGCGCCGCCGCTCGCGGAAGTGCCGGCGCTGCAGCGCGATCCCAAAGTGAAGATCGTCTTCACGCCGTCGCATTTCAGCCGCGACATCCAGCTCAATCTCACGCGCGCACCGCTGGACAAGCTCGCGGTGCGCCAGGCGATCGCGCATGCGATCGATCGCGAGACGATGAACAAGCTCGCCTTCAACGGGCTGTGGGCGGTGGCGCCGCATGCCAGCGTCGAGAGCCAGGGCGCGCTCATCAATCGCGAGGCCAAGTTCCCGGCCTTCGATCGCGCGCGCGCCGAGAAGCTGCTCGACGACGCCGGCCTGCCGCGCGGCGCGGGCGGCTGGCGCTTTCCGATCGCGGTCACCAATCCGAATTTTCCGGATTGCAAGGCGATGATGGAAGTCCTCGTGCAGCAGCTGCGCCAGGTCGGCATCAACGCGCGGCTCGAGCAATTCGACCAGGCCACCTGGTTCACGCGGCAGGCGCAGAAGAATTTCGACATCTCCTGCTACTTCACCCGCTATGGACCCGATCCGGACGCCTATCGCGAGCATTTCATGACCGGCGGCGGGCGCAACAACATGAGCTACTCGAACCCCGAGCTCGACCAGATGCTGACGCGCGCGGCGACCCTGCGCGACAAGGCCGAGCGTCAGGGCATCTATCATCGCGTGCAGGAGACGCTGGTCCGCGATCTGCCCTACATCAACCTGTTCAACGAACAGAAGACGACGGTGATCCGCGCGGGCTGGTCGGGCTTCAACACCGAGCCCGAGGCCTTCGACAAGGCGATCACCTGGTTCGGCTACTACACCGTCGTGCCGCCGGGACGGTGAGTTCCAGGACTCACCACCCTGGCCGCGCTGCGCGCGGCCTGTCCCTCCTCGAGGCGAGGAGGGACGACGCCATTTTCTCGTCGCCCCTCCTCGACTCGAGGAGGGGCAGCGCGTGCGCAGCACGCGCGGGGTGGTGACTCCACGTGCGTCTGCGTCGCTACATCCTGTTCCGCGCCTTGCAGCTGATTCCGGTCACGCTGGTCGTGATCGTGCTCAATTTCCTGCTCATCCATCTCGCGCCCGGCGACATCGCGATCATCCTCGCGGGCGACTCGGCCGACCCCGCCTATCTCGCGACGGTGCGCGCGCGCTATGGCCTGGATCAGCCCTTCCACGTGCAGCTCTGGCGCTATCTGGTCCAGGTCGGATCGGGCGATCTCGGCATCTCCTTCCGCTCGCGCGAGCCGGTCTTCACCGAGATCATGTCGCGCGTTCCCGCGACATTGCTGCTGGTCGGCACGAGTCTGCTGCTCTCGGTCGTGCTCGGCACCTGGATCGGGACCTGGATCGCGCGCCGGCCGGGCTCCGCGCTCGATAGCTGGGTGAGCGCCGGCGCGGTCGCGCTGTTCAGCGTGCCGGTGTTCTGGCTCGGGCTGATGCTGGTGCTGCTGTTCTCGGTGCGCATCCCGCTGCTGCCGGGCATGGGCATGGCCAGCGTCGATGGACCGCGTGAGGGAATCGGCCGCGTGCTCGACGTGGCGCAGCATCTCGTGCTTCCGGTGTTGGCGCTGATGACGGTGTCGGTCGGGCAGTACGTGCGCCTCGCGCGCAGCGCCGTCGCGGAAGTGATGGGCGAGAGCTACATCACCACGGCGCGCGCGGTCGGCTATCGCGAGCGCACGATCCTCATGCGCCATGCCTTGCGCAACGCGCTGCTGCCGGTGGTCACCGTGCTCGGCCTGCAGCTCGGCCTGATGCTGACCGGCGCCGTGCTGACCGAGACGGTGTTCTCCTGGCCCGGCCTCGGGCGGCTGATCTACGACGCGATCCTGGCGCGCGATACGCCCGTGATCATGGGCGCGTTCATCGCGATGTCGATCACGGTGGCGCTCGCGGCCCTGGTCACCGATCTCGTCTACGCGGCGCTCGATCCGCGCGTGAAGCTCTGATGGGCCGCATCGCGCTCTGGCTCAGCGCCGGCATGATCGCGCTCGCGATCGTCACCGCGCTGGCCGCGCCCTTCCTGCCGCTCGTCGATCCGAGTGCGATGGACGCGCCGCCCTATACGCCGCCCGGCGCCGCGCATTGGCTCGGCACCGATAATTTCGGGCGCGATGTCTTCGCGCGGCTGGTCTGGGGCACGCAGCTCGCGCTGCTGGTCGCGATCGTGTCCTCCGCGATCGCGAGTCTGCTCGGCATCGTGCTCGGCTCGCTCTCGGGCTATTTCGGCGGCAATGTCGATGCGGTGCTGAGCCGGATCTTCGACGTCTTCCTGCTGATCCCGTCCTTCTTCCTCGTGCTGCTGATCGTCGCGCTGTTCGGCTCCGGCATCGAATACACGATGGTCGCGATTGCGTTGACCACCTGGCCGCGCTCGGCGCGCATCATGCGCGCCCAGGTGCTGAGCCTGAAATCGCGCATCTATGTCCAGGCCGCGCGCGCGGCCGGCGCGTCGCATCTGCGCACGCTCGCGCGCCACGTCATCCCCAACGGGCTGGCGCCGATCATCACCGATGCGACGATCCTGATGGGGCTGGCGATCCTCACCGAGGCGGGGTTGAGTTTTCTCGGCCTCGGCGATCAGAACGCGGTGAGCTGGGGTCGCATGATCTTCGAGGGTCAGCGCCAGCTGCGCCTCGCGCCATGGATGTCGTTCTTCCCCGGCCTGTCGCTGCTGCTGCTCGTCGCCGCCTTCAACCTGCTCGGCGACGGGCTCAATCGCGCGCTCAATCCGCAGCTGCGCCGGCTTGCCGCGCGGGTGAAACCGCAAGCTCCCGTCGAGACGGCGGCCGCACCGGATCGAACCGGCGCGATGCTGGAGGTTCGCGACCTGCGCCTCGAATATCGCCTGGGCGAAGAGACGATCCGCGCCGTCGACGGCATTTCTTTCACGCTGGCGCGCGGCGGCAGTCTCGGCATCGTCGGCGAGAGCGGCTGCGGCAAGAGCAGCCTCGGTGCGGCGCTGCTGCAGGTGATGGCGCCCAACGCGGCGCTCACATCCGGCGATGTCACGCTCGATGGCGAGGCGATCCTGTGCGGCGGGCGACGCGTGACGCGCGACGGCGTCGAGGTGCTGCAGGGCCTGCGCTGGACGCGCGCTTCGATCATCTTTCAGAGCGCGATGAACGCGCTCAATCCGGTCATGACGATCGAGCGCCAGCTGCTGGACGCCTATCGGCTGCATCGCCCCGAGGCGGGTTCGGCGGCGGCGGATGCGCGGATCGGCGAGATCTTCGACCTGATCGGCATCCCGCGCGAGCGACTGAAAGCCTATCCCCACGAGCTCTCGGGCGGCATGCGCCAGCGCGCGATGATCGCGCTCAGCCTGCTGCACGAGCCGGCGCTGGTGATCGCCGACGAGCCGACGACGGCGCTCGACGTGCTGGTGCAGGACCAGATCCTCGGCGAGCTCGACGCACTGCGCCGGCGCATGAACCTGTCGCTGATCCTGATCTCGCACGACATGGGCGCCGTCGCCGAGACCTGCGCCCAGGTCGCGGTGATGTACGCGGGCGAGATCGTCGAACTGGCGCCGACGGCGCGGATCTTCGCCGATCCGCGCCATCCTTATACGCGTGCATTGCTGGCGGCCTTGCCGAGCGTGACCGGCGCCCGGCGCGTGCTCGCCGCTTTGCCCGGTGAGCCCTTCGTGTCGGGCGGGGATCATGTGGGTTGCCGCTTCGCCGCGCGCTGCGTGAACGTCGAGGCGCTATGCCGCTGTGAGGCGCCGCCGCGCGTGCGAGTGGGTGATGGGCACGAGGCGCTGTGTCACTTCGCGGGACTCACCGCCCCGGCCGCTACGCGGCCTGACCCTCCTCACGGTGTGGTGGGACGACGAGCGTCACCAGTCGCCCCTCCTCATCTTGAGGAGGGGCAGCGCGGCGCAGCCGCGCGGGGTGGTGAGACGCAACATCTCCTCGAAGCCCACGCCCTCACCAAGCTCTACGATCTCCGCCGTGGCCTCTTCACCCGCGGCGCGCATCTGCGCGCGGTCGACGGCATCGACCTCGCGCTCGCGCAGGGCGAGGTGCTTGCCCTCGTCGGCGAGAGCGGCTCCGGCAAGACCACCACCGGCAAACTGATCACGTTGCAGGAGCGCCCGAGCGCCGGCAGCCTGCTTTTCGACGGCAGGGATGTTGCCGATTTGAGCGGCGCGGCGCTCAAGGCGCATCGCCGCCGCGTGCAGATGATCTTCCAGAATCCCTACGAGGCGCTCGATCCCCGCCACCGCATCCTCGACTCCGTGATCGAGCCGCTGACGATCCATGGCATTGGCGCCGCGGACGAGCGCCGCGCACGCGCCGAACGCATGCTCGAGCAGGTCGAACTCAAGCCGGCCGCGCGCTTCGCCGATCGCTTCCCCGCCGATCTCTCCGGCGGCCAGCTCCAGCGCGTCGCGATCGCGCGCGCACTCGTGCTCGAACCCAAGCTCGTGGTCGCCGACGAGCCGGTGAGCATGCTCGACGTCTCCGTGCGCTCCGGCGTGATGAACCTGATGCTCGCTTTGCGCCGCGAGTTCGACATGTCCTATCTCTACATCACCCATGACCTGGCGGTGGCGCGCTACATGTCGACGCGCATCGCGGTCATGTATCTCGGCGCGATCGTCGAGGAGGGCCCGACCGATGCGCTGATCGCGCGCCCGGCGCATCCCTATACGCGCCTGCTCGTCTCCGCCGTGCCCGAGCACCGCGCCGGCGCCCAGCGCAACCGCATCCGCCTCGCCGGCGAACTCGCGGCCCTGAGCGAAGTGCCCCCGGGCTGCCGCTTCGCCCCCCGCTGCCCCAGCGCCCGCGACATCTGCGCCACCACGCCGCCGCCCAAACACGCGCTCACGACAGACCACTGGTCCGCCTGCCATTTCGCGGCGGAGATTTGGACGGGTGGCTGAGAAAACCGCTTGCCGGCCTCAGCCGCTCGGCAGATAGCGCGTGCGCAGCGCCT
Organism: Alphaproteobacteria bacterium; assembly: GCA_031403455.1. GTDB lineage: Bacteria > Pseudomonadota > Alphaproteobacteria > CACIAM-22H2 > CACIAM-22H2 > CAIOSQ01. Next base: position 5,957 of record JANNTF010000245.1, read on the forward strand.
TTTTGTCGATCTTGCCGACGCTGGTGCGGTCGAGGGCTTCGACGAAGTGCACGCGGTCGGGGATGGCGAAGCGCGAGATCACGCCGCGCTCCGCGAAGCTCTCGACATGCGATTTGACTGCGGCTTCATCGAGCGTCTCGGTGCGCCGCACGATCAGCGCCATCGGCCGTTCACCCCATTTGGGATCCGCGATGCCGATCACCGCGACCTCGTTGACGCCGTCGAGGCGCGCGATGAGATCCTCGATCTCGATCGACGAGACCCATTCGCCGCCGGTCTTGATCGCGTCCTTCACGCGATCGGTGATGCGCACCGTGCCGTTCTCGGCGATCACGCCGATGTCGCCGGTATGGAGCCTGCCGCCCTGCCAGAGCTGTTCGGATTCCGCCGTCTTCTTCACATAGGCCTGAGTCAGCCACGGCGCGCGCACGGTGAGTTCGCCGGCGCTGACGCCGTCATGCGGGAGCGGCTTCATCTGCGCGTCGGATGCCGCGAGGTCGATGAGCGCGATCGGTTTGCCCGTGCGCGTGCGCTGCACGAGATTCTCGTCGTCGCTGCCCGGCCCGGGCTGGGCCAGCGTCATGATCGGGCAGGTCTCCGACATGCCATACCCCGAGAACACATCGATGCCGCGCGCGACGGCCTCGCGGGTGAGGGCGAGCGACATCGCCGAACCGCCGATGATCATCGTCCAGCCGTCCAGGCGCTCGCCCGTCTTGGCGACCTGCGCGAGCAGCATCTGCAGGATCGTCGGCACGCAATGCGAGAAGCTGGCGCCCTCGCGCTGGCGCAAACCGAGAATCATGTCCGGCGTATAGCGCCCGACATAGACCTGCTTCACGCCGAGGAGCGTCGCGACATAGGGCAGACCCCAGGCATGGACGTGGAACATCGGCGTCAGCGGCATGTAGACATCGCCGCGATGGAAGCGCTGCCCGGCGGCGGGACTCGCCAGCGACGTCGCGGCGGCCAGCGTGTGCAGCACGATCTGGCGATGCGAGAAAGCGACGCCCTTGGGCAGGCCCGTGGTGCCGGTCGTGTAGAACGTCGTGGCGACGGTGTTCTCGTCGAGCTCGGGAAACTCGAATGCGGGCGACGCCGCGGCGAGCAGCTCCTCGTAGCTGCCGGCGATCGCCAAGCGCGTCGTCGGCGCCGCATCGTCGTGCAGCAGGATGATCCGGCGGAGCCGCGGCAGATTCGCGACCAGCTCGGCGAGCAGCGGGACGAAATCCGCATGGACCAGAATCGTCGACGCTTCGGCATCGATGAGCGTGTACGCGATCTGCGCGGGCGAGAGCCGGATGTTCACGGTCTGCAGCACCGCGCCCATCATCGGGATCCCGAAATAGCATTCGAGATAGCGATGACTGTCCCAATCCATCACCGCGACCGTCTCGCCCTGCTGCACGCCGAGATGGGTGAGCGCATGGGCGAGGCGGCCAATCCGTTCGCGCAAGCCGCGATAGCTGGTGCGAAAGCGATCGCGATAGACGATCTCCTGGTCCGGCGCGGTGGTCAGCGGCGTATGCAGGAGCTGCTTGATGAGCAGCGGGTAGGCATAGGCCGAGTTCGTCGGCACGAGGCGTCTGGCGTTCATGAATCCTCCCCGGGAAACCCGCTGGCGAGCTCCCGATCCTCAGATTACGCGCAGGCCGGGGCTTTGGATGCGAGACGGTCGCGCGCTCTCCGGGTTGTGAATTGGTGCAAGTCGCGGCGCTGTCCGGTAAGTTCGTCCGGGGCATGGGTTACAATTTCAACTTTCGCGACATATGGGCGCAGACTGACTTCATCATCGGGGGCGTGATCGTCACGCTCTGGCTGTCGGCCGTGACGATGGTCTCGGGGCTGATCATCGGCATGGCGGGCGCCGCCGCCCTTGTCTATGGGCCGCGCTGGCTGCGCATCGTCACCGCGGCCTATGTCGAGGTCATCCGCAACACGCCGCTGATCGTGCAGCTCTTCATCGTGTTCTTCGGCCTGCCCAGCGCCGGGATACGGCTGGATGCGACCACCGCCGCGGTGATCGCGCTCGGCATCAATCTCGGCGCCTATTCGATCGAGATCATCCGCGCCGGGCTGGAGGCGGTCCCTCGGGCGCAGATCGAAGCCGGGCATTCGCTGGGCCTGTCGGGGCCGCAGGTGTTTCGCCATGTCGTGCTCTTCCCGGCGGTGAAGATCGTCTATCCCGCGCTGAGCAGTCAGTTCGTGCTGCTGATGCTGGCGACCAGCGTGGTGTCGCAGATCTCGACGCCGGATCTGTTCCACGTCGCCTCGATCATCCAGTCGCGCACCTTCCGCGATTTCGAGATCTACGCGGTGATCGCGGTCGTCTATCTGACGCTGGCGCTCGGCTTCAAGCTGATCTTCGCCGGCATCCACCAATTCGCCTTTGGCCGCAGATGATCCGCGAATTCGCCCTCATCGACGTCTATTACCTGCTCCTGGCGACGCGCTGGACGATCGGACTCACGGCGCTCGCCTTCTTCGGCGGCGGCATCGTGGGCGTTCTGATCGCCACCTTGCGCGTCTCGCCCTTCGCGCCGTTGCGCGCGATCGGCGGAGCCTACGTCAACATCATCCAGGGCATCCCGCTGCTCGCCTGGCTGTTCGTGTTCTTCTTCGGCATTCCCATCGTCGCCGGCGTGCAAGTCTCGCCCTGGATCGCGGCGACGGTGGCGTTCTCGATCTATGCCGGCGCGTTCCTCGGCGAGATCTGGCGCGGCTGCCTGCAATCGATCCCACGCCAGCAATGGGAAGGCGGCGCGGCGCTGGGCCTGAGCTTCGCTGAACAGCTGCGCCACATCATCGTGCCGCAGGCGGTGCGCGTCGCGATCCCGCCGACCGTCGGCTTCCTCGTGCAGCTGATCAAGAACACCTCGCTCGGCGCCGTCATCGGCTTCGTCGAGTTGACGCGCGAGGGGCAGCTGACCAACGCCGCCACCTATCGGCCCTTCACCGTGTTCATCGTCGTCGCCGTGATCTATTTCGCGATGTGCTTCCCGCTCACGCAATGGAGCCGTCGCCTGGAGAGGACGCTTCATGTCGCTCGTTGAGCTCACCACCGTCGTCAAGCGCTACGGCGCCAATACGGTGCTCGATCGCGTGTCGCTCGCCGTCGAACCGGGCGAGATCATCGCCGTCATCGGCCGCTCCGGCTCCGGCAAGAGCACGATGCTCCGCTGCATCAACGGGCTCGAGCCGATCCAGGAAGGCCGCATCGTCTTCGACGGCACCGTGGTCAACGATCCCGCGACCGATCTGCGCAAGCTGCGCCAGCGCGTCGGCATCGTCTTCCAGAGCTACAATCTGGTCCCCCACCTCTCGGTGGCGCGCAACATCACCCTGGCGCCGAGAGTGGTGAAGGGCCTGCCCAAGGCCGAGGCGCTGGCCGTCGCCCGCGACGTGCTCGCCCGCG
>JANNTF010000246.1:0-3203 GCA_031403455.1 Alphaproteobacteria bacterium
GTCGCAAGCGACCGAACAGGCCGTCCGTGGATAACGCTCCTCGACCCTCGTGGCGTCCACGAAACGGGGGCCAGTTCAGGCTGGAGTGAGCCCGGAGGAAGTGTGCATCCCGTAGCTCGACTTGAGGAGGGACAGGCCGCGCAGCGGCCGGGGTGGTCAGTTCAGTTGGCGATGCTGCGCTGCCAGCGCCGCGCCCAGTCGCGCTTGTCGATCACCGCATAATCCGGCGACCACATCTGCGCGACGATCGCGGGATCCATCAGCAGGAAAGGCTGGCCCGCCTTGTCGAGTTTCACGGTGCCGCGCACTTTCTCCATCGTCACCTGATTGACCGGGATCGTCGCGGCCTGGGTGTAGAGACGCTCCTGCATGCCCGTGTCGATCATCGCGTTGATGTAGTGCTCGGCCGCGGCGAGCTGCTTGCTGCCCTTGCTGACGCCGAGATAGCCGCGTGCGATGGCGCCCTTGCGCCCGCTGATCGTGGGATGGACGGCAGAGAGCGGCAATCCCGCATCGTACATGCGGATGCCCAGATGCACCGGCACGATCGCGGCCCACACATCGCCGCCGTTGAAGAGCTGCAATGTCGTCGCCACCGACGTCGAATAGGAATGCGCGTTGATCTTCTTCATCATGGCGAAGCCCGCGTCCGGGTTCTTGTCGCTGCCGCCATTCTCATAGGCGAGGCCGGTGATCTGGTAATAGGCGGCGTAGCCGCTGATGTCGGTGAGCAGCACCTTGCCCTTCAGCGCCGGATTGGCGAGGTCCGAGAATTTCGTCGGCGGCGCGACGCCGGCCCCCGCGAATTTTTCGACGTTGTAGATGATGCCTGGCTGTGACGCCCAGTTGGCCACCTTGAACTCGTCGTACATCGATTTGTCGAGGAATTTGAGGTTCGGGAGATTGGCTGCGGTCAATTTCTCGAGGAACTCTCCCGCACGGAAATCGCTGTAGGTCTCGTCCGCGATCTCCACCACGTCGAAGGGCGCGGGCTGGCCGCGCGCCGCGATCAGCTTGGCGAGAAACTCGGCGCTACTGCCCGCGACGAAATTCATCGTGATGCCGTCGGCGGCGAGCGGCGCGGCCAGCTCCAGCTTGATGCGATCGATCCACGGACCACCGAAGGTGGCGATCGTGATCGTGACATCATTGAATTTCTTCTGCGCCGAAGCGGATGCAATCACCGACAGCACGACTGCAGTACCGAGAACCAGCGAACGTAACACCATGATCTGACCTCCTGGATTGACGATGAACTATCCTCCGCTGCCGCCGCTGCGGAGCAGCGCGTCCATGCCGAGCAAGCGCTGCACGGCGAAGAGCACGACGATCGAGCAGACGAATACCAGCGACGCGATCGCCGGCACCGTCGGCTCCATGTCCGAAACGACCGACGAGAAAATCCGCACCGGAAACGGTGTCGCCTCGACCCCGGACAGGAAGAGCGACAGGGTCACGTCGGTGAACGACACGAGAAATGCATAGAGCGCGCCGCCGAACATGCCGGGCATGATCATCGGCAGCGTCACGCGGATGAACGCCGACCAGCGGCTCGCGCCGAGGCTGAAGGCGGCCTCGTCGAGGCGCGGACTGAGACGCTGCAACGAAGCGCCCACCGCGCCGATGACATAGGGCGTGGCGACGAAGAGATGGCCGAAGAACAGCCCGAGCAAGCTGCCTTGCAAGGCGATCCCGGTCAGCTTCGCGATCATGTAGTAGCTCTGCAGGAAGGCGACGCCGGTGACGATGAAGGGAATCTGCAGCGGCATCCGGAACAGCGACGAGATCAGATTGCGCCCGGGGAAGCGCCCACGCACGAGGCCCAGCGCCGCGGGCACACCCACCAGCAACGCGGCAGCGGCCACCATCACCGCCAGTTTCAACGTCAGCCAGAGCGAGGCCCAGAGCGCCGGCTCGACCGCGAAGTACCAGCGCAACGAGAAGCCGCGTGGCGGGAATTGCAGGAAGGCGCGGGTCTGCACGAAATGCCCGGGATCGAAAGACGCCCCGATCACGACCAGGATCGGCGCATAGATGAACAGCACGACGAGTCCCACCCAGGCATAGGCCAAATACCGCCCGCCCTTGCGCAGCAGGCCCGGCAGCTCGAACAGGATTTGCCGCCGCAGCGCGGCGCGCAGCGCGCTCATGTCACGATCCCCGAGGCGACGCGCAGGCGCGTCACGGCGAAGACCGAGAGGATATTGATCACGAGCACCACGCCAAGGAGGATCGCGGACAGCGCCGCCGCCATGCCGTACTCGTTGAACATCATCAGGCTGCGCTGGATGAGCACGGGCAATGTGAGCACCTTGCCGCCGCCGAGAATGATGGCGGAGACGAACGCGCCCATCAGCAGGTTGAACAGGATGAGCGAGGAGCTGACCACGCCGGGAAGGCTGAGCGGCAGGACGACGCGCCAGTAGACGCGCCAGCGCGAGGCGCCGAGACTCTCCGCCGCCTCCTCCAAACGTCGCGGGATGGTCTGGATGATGCTGAACAGCATCATCACCATGAAGCCGATGGCCAGATGGGAATAGCCGATGATGACGCCCGGCACCGTGCCTAGCATGCGGAAGCTGCCATCGGCCAAGCCGATGCGCGTCAACCACCGCACCAGCAATCCGTCGGCCGAGAAGATGATCACCATCCCCAGCACCTTGATCGCGATCGAGATGAACGACGACGCGACGATCGCCGAGAGGATGAACATCGCGATCGACGGCGTCATGCGCGCCAGCACGTACGCGACCGGCCAGGTCATCACCAGAGTCAGCGCCACCACGGTGACGACGAGCTTCAACGTCAGCAGCAGGCTGCCCCAATAGAGCGGATCGCGAATGAACTCGAGATAGTTGAACAGCGTGAGCTCGGCGCCCAGCCGGCCAAGGCCGAGATCCTCATGCAGGCTGGATTGCAGGAACAGGAACTGCGTCAGCACCAGCATGACCAGCGTCAGCAGCAGCGGCGGCACCATCAGCAGGCCCCAGGAGAAGCGCATCAGCCTGCGCTCCCCACGGGTGATCGTGCGCGCGGCGTCCACGCCACCGGACTCATTCGGTCAACGCCACGGATTGCGCCGGGCTCCAATGCAGCCGCACGGCCTGGCCATCCTCCACCCTATGCTCGCCCGGGCGCGTCTCCACGATCCATTCACCGCCTGGTATCGCGACCTGCACATGCATGAGATTGCCGTTGAAGAC
>JANNTF010000247.1:0-4773 GCA_031403455.1 Alphaproteobacteria bacterium
CCGAGCACCTGCCGGCCGAGCGGATCGACCGCGAACTCGTCGATCGCCTCTTCGAGCGTGCGCGGCAGCAGCCGGACACCGAGCTGCGCGAGTTCCGCGGCGCTCTTGAGGTACATGTTGTCGTCATGCGGCTTGCCGGGATCGAGCTTCTGCTCGATGCCCTCGAGCCCCGCCATCAGCACCATCGCGACGCCGAGATAGGGGTTGCACGCGCTGTCGGCGGCGCGCAATTCCACGCGATTGGCGGCGAGCGGAATACGGATCGTGTTGGTGCGGTTGTTGCCGCCGTAGCAGGCGAAGACCGGCGCCCAGGTAAAGCCGGACATGCTGCCGCGCATGATCAGCCGCTTGTAGCTGTTGACCGTCGGCGCGACGATCGCGCAGATCGCCGGTAGATGGCGCAGCACACCGGCGATGAAATGGGAGCCGAGCTGCGTGAGCTTGCCGCCATCGCCCGCGAAGAGATTGCGGCCGCTGGCAATGTCACGGAGCGACAGATTGAAATGCGCGCCGCTGCCGGCACGATCGGCATAGGGCTTCGGCATGAACGTCGCGAAGGCGCCGTGCTTGCGCGCGTATTCATGCGCCATCCAGCGGAAGAACACGAAGCGATCGGCCATGGTCAGGGCATCGGCATAGGCGAAATCGATCTCGAACTGGCCGATGCCGTCCTCGTGGTCGAGGGAATAGACGTCCCAGCCCAGCGTGTTCATGGCGTCGACGAGCTCGCCGAGCCACGGCATATTGTCGATCAGGCGCGACACGTCATAGGCGGGCTTGGCGAGATTGTGGCGGTCGCTGACCGGCGCATAGCCGCCATCGGGCCGATCGCGCAGCACGAAGAACTCGGCCACGATGCCGAAAATCACGCCGAAGCCCAGGGCTCTCGCCTTGGCCAGAGCACGCTTCAGGACATTGCGGCTGCACGGTTCGAACGGTTGGCCGCCGCACCAGAGGTCGCTCGCGAACCAGGCCAGATCGGGCCGCCAGGGCGGGATGATGCAGGAGGCGGCATCGGGATGCGCCGATACCTCCTCCTCGTGGATCTCCTGCGGCACGCCATCGAGCGCGGCACCGGTGCAGAGTTCGGAGCCGGCCATCATCTGATCGTAGTGATCGATCGGCACCATTTTGCTCTTCGACACGCCATGCATGTCGACATAGCTCGGCAGCATGAATTTCACGCCGGCGTCACGCAGTCGCGCCGACTGCGCGTCGGGTGGCCCTGGTTTCATCGCGTCCCCTTGGATCGATCGGATGGGCGCCGCCGCATCACGGGAGTCCGGCGCGGCGCGGTGCGTGTCAAGCTATCGGTTTCGGCGGCGGGGTCAATCACGGCGCGGATGGTTTCGGAATCCCCGCCGCGCGCCTTAAACTCTCGCCATCTGACAGGCCCGGCTGACGACGAGGTTCGACCATGATCGGCGATTCCGCCACGCTCCCTTCTCCAGCCGCCGGGCTCGAAATCGGCGACGCCGCGCCGCCCTTCGTCCTGCCGGATCATGCCGGTGCGCCGATGGCGCTCTATGGCGATGCGGTCGCCGGACACGCCATCGTGCTCGCATTCTGCAATCGTGCCGAGGGGCCCGAGACGACGGCGCTGCTGACCGCCCTACATACTCGGTTTCATGCGACGGCGATCGATGCGCCGCAGATCTTCGTCATCCTGCCGAGCGCCATTTCGGAGCCGGTCGCCAAGCAGGCCGCGGCGGGGCTGGGCTTTTCCCTGCTGGCCGATCCGCAGCGTCAAGCATCGCGTGCCTATGGATTGCGGCTCAGTGGGCCGTCGACGGTCCTGGTCATCGATCACAATCTGCGCATCGCGCTGATCAGCGCCGGTGCAGATCCGGCTTCATCGGTCGCGGCGGCGGATGACTGCGTCACGCGGCTCGCGACCCGACGCCATGATCGCTCGGTGCGGACGCACGCGCCCGTACTCGTCCTGCCGCGCGTGCTCAGCCCGGCGGAATGCGCGAAGCTCATCGAGGTCTGGCACCGTCCGGTGAAGCTCTGGCATAGCGACGGCTTTCGCAGCACCGGCTATCAGCACGAGACAGGCGATTTCAAGATTCGCATCGACACTTACGGCAAGACGGATCAATTCGTGATCCGCGACCCGGCGCTGCTCGATCATCTCGATGCGCGCGTGATGGGGCGTGTGATCCCGCAGATCAGCAAGGCGTTCCAGCAGGACGTCGGCTATCGCGAGGATTTCCGCATCGCCTGCTACGATTCCGGCGAAGGCGGCTCCCTGCCCGCCCATCGCGACAATCCCACCGACATGACGCGCCATCGCGTCTTCACGGTCTCGATCCACCTCAACGCCGGCGACTACGCAGGTGGCGGCCTGCGCTTTCCCGAATACGGCGCGCAGGTCTACGACGTCGAGCCCGGCACCGCCGTGGTGTGGTCCTGCGCCTTGCTGCACGAGGTCGACGCGGTGACGCGCGGCCGCCGCTTCATCCTCGGCACGCATTTCTTCAACGACCTCGCCGCGATGCAGGCGAGCCAGCGCGCGGCGGCCTCGCGCTGAACGCCTGAATCGGCGCCTATTTCGCCGCGCGGATCATGCGCGCCGGCAGCACGCCGCGCTGGCCGTTCTCGAGATTCACATCGTAGTTCAGCTCCGGGCCCTTGGCGCCGTTGACCTGGCGGATCCTGCTGACGCGGCCGCGCACCCAGTCACGGCCGAACTTGGCTTCGATCGTCTGCCCGACCGAGAACTCGGCTGGCAGCGAGCTCGGCGCGGGGGCCGTGCTGGCCGTGGTCGAGGCGAGGCACAGCAGCTCCCATTGCTGCGAGATCGCGAGCCCGTTGCTCGCATTGTCCTGACCGACGATGCGGCCGCCTGAGTCGCGCCACCGCGAGCGACCGCGCCCGACGTCGCTCGTCCACTTGCCGGCCAGCGTGTAGGTCGCGCCGTCGATCGGCGTGATCCGCCCGGCCGTGCAGTCGGCGCTGGCGCGATAGACCCGCTTCGCATCGTCGGAACTCAGCTGCTGCCGCACGCATTGCTGCAACGGCGTCTGCGGCTCCCAGTTCTGACACCAGCCCTCGGCGTCCGCCCGCGTGATCCTGCCCTCGGCGCGCGCCTGCGCGGTGCCGATCCCGGATATCGACGTCACCGAAGGGTTCAGGCATTTGCTGCAAAGCGAGAGCCACTCGCTCTGCGCCAGGGCGCTCGAGATGTTCGCCATCACGGCCGCGAAGATGGCGGCGCCTGCAAACCAGGAAATCGCACGGCGTGATCCCCCCATCCCAACCTTCCCCCGCAAGGGGGGAAGGAGTTCGTTGGTGCGCGCACGCAATGTCGCCCTCAAGCGCGATGGACCCCTTCCCCCCTTGCGGGGGAAGGTCGGGATGGGGGGACCCGCGATCACTCGATCACCTCGTCGGCGCGACCGAGAATGGAAGGCGGCAGCGTCAGGCCGACGCTTGCCGCGGTACGGAGATTCACGACGAGGCTCACCATGGGCTGCTCGATCGGCAGCTCGCTCGCCAAGGCGCCGCGGAGAATACGATCGACGTAGAACGCAGCGCGGCGCCAGTTGGCGACGACATCCGGCCCGAATTGAATCAGCCCGCCTGACGCGGCGGACCCGGGCTCGCCGGAGATCGTCGCAATGCGCTGGCGCATCCCGAACGCGATGATGCGCTCGCGCAGCCGGTTGAGGAGCGGGCCTTGCGTGGTCACGAGCGCATCGATCCCGACGCGGACGAACTCGGCCAGCGCGGCATCGAGCGATTCATCGCTGTCGAACCGCCGGATCTCCAGCGTGAGACCGAGACGCCCCGCGGCCTCCGCGGCGCTCGGCAGCAGCCAATCCGTCTCCGGAAGCGCCAGCACACCCAGCCGCCGAACATGCGGCAACGCCTCACGCACGATCTCGAGGCGCTTCTGGAACAGCTCGGTCGTGATCAGCTGGATGCCGGTGACATTGCCGCCGGGGCGGGCATAGCTGCGGGCGAGCCCGCGGCTGATCGGCTCGTCCATGGTGGCGCAGACGATCGGGATCGTCTTCGTCAGCGCATGCACCGTTTCGCAGCGCGCGCCGCTGGTGAGGATCACGTCGACGTGCAGCGCCACGAGTTCGGCGGCCAGCGCCTCGTAACGATCGGCCCGGCCCTCGGTCCAGCGCGGCTCGAGGATCACATCGCGGCCGATCTCGTGGCCGAGCTTCGCCAGCTCGACCGGAAACTGACGCTCCGCCGGTCCGCCCGGCGACGCGCCCGAGCCGAGCCACCCGATGCGCGCGACGCGATCGCGCGCCTGCGCCGAGACGGTGTCGGGCCATGTGGCCGCCAGCAGCGCGAGGATCAGTATCGCGCGCGCGCTCATTCGATCACCTCGTCGGCGCGACCGAGAATCGCGGGCGGCAGCGTGAGGCCAAGGGCGAGCGCGGTGCGCAGATTGACGACGAGCTCGATGCGGGTCGGACGCTCGATCGGCAGGTCGCCCGGCCTCGCGCCGCGGAGGATGCGGTCGACATGGGCTGCCGCATCGCGCAAGCCGGAATCAACCGAGGTGCCGTAGGTCAGCAGCAATCCGGCCTGCGCGAGAGGGCGCAGCTCCGATGCCGTCGGCAGGCGATGCCGCAGCGCCAGCGCGGCGACGATGTCGCGCTGGAAGACGAAGATGGGCTGCACGAGCATCGCGCCAACACCCGATCGCGCGATCGTCGCAATGGTCGCCGGCAGCTCCCCGGCATCGGCGACGAAATGGGACGTCAGCTCGATACCGAGCGAGCGCGCCGCCGGTTCGGCAGCCGCGAC
>JANNTF010000248.1:0-3982 GCA_031403455.1 Alphaproteobacteria bacterium
GGAGCTGACCGTCAGTATCGGCGGCGCCGACGCGTCAGCGTCAGCGACGGTCGCTGGCGTCGCCGCGGCGGCCGGCGGGGGGGCGGCAACGGCGGCCGGCGGCGATATCGGTGTCGGCGCCGCCATGGCTGCCGGCGCCTCGGGAGACTGAGCGCCAGGCTCGCGTTGCGGCGTCAACGCAGTCGGCGGGGTCGCGGATTCCGGCGGCGGCGTGGCGGTCGCGGCCCGTGTCGCCGTCGCGTTGGGCGGCGGCGGCGGCACCATCAGCGGCGGCGCGTCCGCGCGACCGGGACGCGCTTGCCTGTCCTGAGCGTGCTGGCGTGCACTCGCGGGATCGATGCTCGGTGCGGCCGTCGCGACGTTGCGCACAAAGTCGAGAACGATCGACTTCTCATTGCGGAAGTGGCGGAGTTGAACACGCGGCGCGAGGGTAAACGATACCGTCGCACCCTCGGCCGTCGACGACGCTTTGATGTCGCTGGCGACCTCGCCGAATCTGCGCGCCATCTGGGAGACATCCAGCTCCGCGGGCCGCGCGAACACGACTCGAACCGATCGACCATCGACCTGAACGTCGTAGTCGATCGTCCCGGTCCAATCGACGACGGCGCGGTCGTAGCCGGCATGCGACCCGATCCGTGCCGCGATGCGCTCCTGACCGAACGCCATCTGCAGACCAAGCGTCACGACGAGAACGGTGACGCACACCCCCGCGATCCGCCCGGGCATGCGGCTGCGTCGATGAGTGAAGATCCGCCGCCGCGGTGCCAGCACGCCGTCCATGGCGGCTAGGGTTTCAGAAAGAGTGCGTCGACATCCGCCTGGCTCACCGCATCCTTGGCGATTTGCGGGCCATTCAGCAGATGAGCCTGGCGCAGCTTGTCGATTTCGGTTTGCACGGCCGCGTGTTCCGCCGCGGCGGCAGTCCGCGCGCGGGCGACGTCGTCGCCAAAGGCGCTCAGCAACTGGTCGACCTTGAGTTCGATCTGTTTCAGCGTGCGCGCGACCTTGTTGATGCGCTGGCCGGTGATGTCCTGGAAGCTGCAGGCCTGATAGATGGCCATCACGTGGTGGTTCAGCTCCTGGCCCGACTTCGTGTCCAGCGCCGCGCCGAGCTTGGCGATCGATTCCACGGCATCGAGAATCGTGTTCGTGGCGTCGGCCGTCGCGCCGACGATCGCGTCGAGTTCGTCGGTCGCGGCGGGAAGGTGCTTCTCGCGGATGTCCTGAGGCCGTAAGGCGGCGATCTCGCCCTTCGCATCGTTGATGAAACCCGCGAGCGCCTCGAGCTCGCGGTAGAGCGCGGCATCGGCCGGTTGGGGATCCGCGCTCGAACCGCTCACGTCGCGCCGATCGACTTCGCCGACCTCGGATCTGCCGACGCGCGGCATCGCCGTACGAAGGGGGCTCTGCATCGCATCATCTCCCAGCGCTGCGCATCAGAAGTCGCCAATGACCGTGACGAGTTTCGTCTTCAGCGTCGCGGCATTGAATGGCTTGACGATGTAGTTGTTGACGCCGGCCTCCTTCGCCGCCACCACGTTCTCGGTCTTGCTCTCGGCCGTGACCATGATGAAGGGCGTGGATTTCAGCTTGCTATCGGCGCGAACCTCCTTGAGCAGCTGAAGTCCCGTCATCGGTTCCATGTTCCAGTCCGAGATGACCAGGCCAAAGCTTCGCTCGCGCATCTTCAACAGCGCAGCGCCGCCATCGGTCGCCTCTTCGACATTCTGGAAGCCGAGCTGATTCAGGAGATTGCGAATGATCCTGAGCATCGTCTTGTAGTCGTCGACGATCAGGATGCTCATCCCCATTTCGACAGCCATCATGCTCTCCTTGTGTCTCGCGGCGCGCGCGGCGGCGCCGAGTACGGTGCCAGTGCCCGGCGTCGAACCTGGCCCAGCGCTGTTAAGACGTGGTTAACGCGTCGCAATAATCTGCTCATCCCGCCTTCGGCGGCAGACCGGCGATCGGCATGCGTCGCTTCGCGAGCTCGGCCGCGACCTGCCGCGCACGCACGGGGTGAAGCTGCGCCATGATCGGCGACACGTTGCGCTCCTTCATGCGCTCGATGATGTCGACCAGCTGCGCGAGTTCCATCTGTTCGAAGATCCGCGCCGCCTCGGGCGGCTTCATGCCCTCGAAGATCTTGACCAGGCTCCGCTTGCGAACATCTTCGTCGTCGTCGTGACGCTTCAAGGTCGCCTCGACGGCACCCTGGAGCTGCTTCAATTCCTGCAGCTTCTTCTCGATCTGCTTTTCAGCCGCCTGCAACAGCGACTCGCGTTCGGCGAGATCCCGCCCGCGCTTGTCGATCGCCGCGCGCCGCTGCACCAGCTCCTGAAGGATCTCGACCTCCGCCGCGGAGAATGTACCTGGCTCGTCCGCCGCCGCCCGCGGCGACGCGGACTCACCCGCGGAGCTCGACGGCGGTGTCGCCGGAGTGTCGGGGCCTGCGGACGGCGCGATGGCCAGTAGCGTCGGCGATGGCTCGAGATCGCGTGCGTGGAGTCGCGGATCCGGGGTGGACCGCGCGGAGACTTCCTGCACGACCGACGCCACGCGCAACGACAGCACGAGGCTGAGCGCGATGATCAGGATGGGCAGGAAGCGCAACGAACGCTTGACCGGCAATGGCTTCATCGTGACCTCCGACCTCGTTCTGGAAGGGCTCAACGCAGCGCCGCGAGCGCCTTCAGCAACTCGCGTTCGATTTCGTTGCGCGGCTCGCGATTGCCGGCCGCGGCGGGCGGCGTCGAAAGCCGAGGCTCCTCGCGCAACCCGCGGAGCGCTCTTTCACGCGCCGGTTGCGGCGCGCTCGGAGGCGGCGCCGACGGCACAGGCGCCGCAGCCCGCGCCCGCACCGTGTCGGCCAGCCGATCCGCGAGGGGCTCACCGCGCTCGATGAGGAAGCTCAGATCGTCACGCAGCCCCTGACCCTTGGCGACCAGCCCTTCGACGTCGCGTCCCATATCGGCGGCCGCCGCCTTCAGCGCCTTGAGTCCCTGATCGGCCTTGCTGGCGGCTTGCGTGAAATCGGCCATCAGCTCGCCCAGAGCGGCCTTCTCCTGTTTGAGCGTGGCCAGACGCCGATCGAGGCGCCAAGCATAGGCGATCGTGGCGAGCAACAGCACCGCAACCAGACCATCCAACAGCATTGTGGTCATCATGATCCATCTCCCTTGATCATCTTCTCTTCGATGCAGATCGCCATGTTCGCGCCGCGCCGGCCCATTCGGCCCTGAAACATGAATTGCTCGCCGCAACGCAGCTCGACCAGACTCTCCGCGGTCGCATCGAACATGATCTGGGTGCCGACCTGCAGGTTCATCACATCGTTGAGCGACATGGTCCGCTGATCCAGCACGGCATCGATACTGACCTCGGTCTGCCAGAGCTGCGTCGCGAGATGGGTTTCCCAGATCGAGTCGCGGCCGAACTTCTCGCCGAGGAACATCTGCAGAAGCAGCTCGCGTACCGGCTCGAGCGTCGCATAGGGAATCAGCAGCTCGAACCGCCCACCGCGATCGTCCATGTCGATGCGTAGCCGCGCGACGATCGCCGCGTTCGCCGGACGCGCGATCGTCGCGAAGCGCGGGTTCGTCTCCAATCGATCGAAGACGAAATTCACTTTCGACAGCGGTTCGAATGCAACCGTGATGTCATGCAGGACGACGCTCGTCAGCCGTTCGACGAGATTGCGCTCGATCGTCGTATACGGACGCCCTTCGATGCGCATCGCCGCGGTGCCACGGCGACCGCCGAGCAGCACGTCGACGACCGAGTAGATCAGCGCGCTGTCGATCGTCAGAAGCCCGAAATTGTCCCACTCCTCGGCCTTGAAGACGCACAGCATCGCGGGCAGCGGCACGGAATTGAGATAATCGCCGAAGCGTGTCGACGTGATCGAATCGAGCGTGACCTCGACATTGTCGGAGGTGAAGTTGCGCAGCGACGTCGTGAGCATGCGGACCAGGCGGTC
>JANNTF010000249.1:0-2768 GCA_031403455.1 Alphaproteobacteria bacterium
CTTTCGGGATCTCTGATCGGTCAGCATCCTGGAAGGGGAATTTCATGAAGAAGCTCGTCTCGCTCGCAATCTCCGGCGTCGTCGCCGGCGCGCTCAATCTCGCGGCGGCGCAGGAGGTCGTGCCGGCAATCGTGTTCGACATGGGCGGCAAGTTCGACAAGTCCTTCAACGAGGCCGCCTAAGGCGGCGCCGAGCGCTTCAAGAAGGAGACGGGCGTCGCGTATCGCGAATTCGAGGTGACCAGCGAGGCGCAACGCGATCAGGCGTTGCGCAATCTCGCGCGGCGCGGCGCCACCGTCATCGTCGCGGTCGGCTTCGCGCAGGCCGTGCCCGTCGAGGCGGCGGCGAAGGAGTTCCCCAACGTCAAGTTCAACATCATCGATGCGGTCGTCGATCTGCCCAATGTCCAGAGTTTCGTGTTCAAGGAGCAGGAGGGCTCGTTTCTCGCCGGCATGATGGCGGCGCGCGCATCGAAGACGGGCAAGGTCGGCTTCATCGGCGGGATGGACATTCCGCTGATCCGCGCCTTCGCCTGCGGCTACGTTCAGGGCGCGAAATACGCCAACCCCGCCATCGAGGTCATCCAGAACATGACCGGCACCACGCCGGCCGCGTGGCGCGACCCGACCCGCGGCGGCGAATTGGCGCGCGCGCAGTTCGACCGCGGCGCCGACGTCGTCTATGCGGCGGCTGGTGGTACGGGTCTCGGCGTCCTGCAGGCGGCCAAGGATCAGGGCAAGCTCTCGATCGGCGTCGACTCCAACCAGAATCACCTGCATCCGGGCAGCGTGCTGACCTCGATGATCAAGCGCGTCGACGTCGCGGTCTACGAGGCGTTCAAGACCGCACGCAGCAACACGTGGAAGGCCGGCGTGCGCAATCTCGGCCTCAAGGAAGACGGCGTCGGCATCGCCATCGACGACAACAACCGCAAGCTGGTCAGCGCCGAGATGGAAGCGGCCGTGAAGAAGGCGAGCGACGAGATCATCGGCGGCCGTCTCAACGTGGTCGATTATCGCCAGGCGAATTCCTGCCCGGCGCAGTGATCTCGACGTCGCCCGTCACCACCCCGCTCGCGCGTTCCGCGCGAGCTGCCCCTCCTCATTCGAGGAGGGGCGACGAGCAGACTGAGTCGTCCCTCCTCAACTTGAGGAGGGACAGGCCGCGAAGCGGCCAGGGTGGTGAGGCGTGAGTGACGCACCCGCGATCGAACTCGCCGGCATCGACAAGCGCTTCGGCGCCGTGCATGCGAACAAGGCGATCGATCTGATCGTATCGCGCGGCACGATCCACGGCGTCGTGGGCGAGAACGGCGCCGGCAAATCGACCCTGATGAGCATTCTGTACGGGTACTACCAGGCCGATTCGGGCGAGATCCGCGTCGCCGGCAAGCCTGTGACATTGCGCTCGCCCAACGACGCGATCGCGGCCGGGATCGGGATGGTGCACCAGCATTTCATGCTGGTCGACGACATGACGGTGCTCGAGAATCTCGTGCTCGGCGTGGAGGGCGACTGGCGCCTGGGTCCGGGGATCGCGAAGGCGCGCGCCGAGATGGTGCGGCTGGAGAGCAACTACGGTCTGGAGGTCGATCCCGACGCCGTGGTCGGCGATCTGCCGGTCGGGCTCCAGCAACGCGTCGAGATCCTGAAGGCGCTCTATCGCGGCGCCGAGATTCTGATCCTGGACGAGCCGACGGCGGTGCTGACGCCGCAAGAAGCCGGGCAGCTGTTCCACATCCTGCGAGCCTTGAAGCGCGAGGGGAAGACCATCGTGCTGATCACCCACAAGCTGCGCGAGATTCTCGACGTCACCGACAACGTGTCCGTGATGCGCCAAGGCGAGATGGTGGCGACTTTGCCGACCAAGCAGGCGACGCGCGAGAACCTGGCCGAGTTGATGGTCGGCCGGAAGGTCCTGCTGCAAGTCTCGAAGAAGCCGGCGCAGCCGTCGGAGACGGTGCTTGCCGTGCACGAACTGCGCGTGCGCGATCGTGCCGGCCATGAGCGGGTCAAGGGCGTATCGCTGACGGTGCGGCGCGGCGAGATCGTGGGGATCGCCGGCGTCTCCGGCAATGGCCAGTCCGAATTGCTCGACGCGCTCGCCGGCACGGTGCCGCTCGGCGGCGGCCGCATCGTCTTCAAGGGCCGCGACATCACCGACAATCCGGCGCGCAACGCGCGCGGCTTGCGCGAACTCGGAATCGGCCATGTGCCGGAGGACCGCCACCGCCAGGGGCTGATCACCGCATTCGAGGCCAGCGAAAGCGCCATTCTCGGGCATCAGGACGATCGCCGCTACAATCCGCGCTGGCTGATGCGCCGCCCCGCGGTGATCGGGGATTGCGAGCGGCTGATGGGCGATTTCGACGTCCGCCCGCGCGCGCCGCGGCTGCAGACGGCGCTGTTCTCCGGCGGCAATCAGCAGAAGATCGTCCTGGCGCGGGAGATGGACCGTGTTCCCGATCTGCTGCTGGTCGGCCAGCCGACCCGCGGCGTCGATATCGGCGCGATCGAGTACATCCATCGCCGCCTCATCGACATGCGCGACAAGGGGGCCGGTGTCCTGCTGGTTTCGGTCGAGCTCGATGAGATCCTCTCGCTGGCGGATCGCGTGCTGGTGATGTTCGACGGGCGCATCGTCGGGGAGCGTCCGGTGGCTCAGGCGGATGAGCGCACGATCGGCCTGATGATGGCCGGCGCCGGGGCGGAGGCGGCGTGAGCAGTTCGGCCGCTCGCCTGCCGCGCTGGGTCGATTGGGGGCTGCTG
>JANNTF010000250.1:0-3530 GCA_031403455.1 Alphaproteobacteria bacterium
CGCCCACGGCAAAATTCCCTCGCGGAATTCCGTCACCTGCTTGCCGTCGCGCACCACGATCGCGTCCTTGCCGACGAGGTCGATGCGGCTGATGTGGCTGTCGAGATTGACCCGGATGCACGGCCAGTTCAGGCGCGCGGCGACCTGCTCGATATGCGTCGACTTGCCGGTGCCGTGATAGCCCTGGATCAGGACCCGCCGGTTGTAGGCAAAGCCGGCGAGGATCGCGAGCGTGGTCTCGCGATCGAAGCGATAGGCGTCATCGAGGATCGGCACATGGTCGGAAGCTGTGGAGAAGGCCGGGACTTCGAGATCGGAATCGATGCCGAAGACCTGCCGGACCTTGACCCGCAGGTCGGGAATGGTGGGCGCGGAATTATCTGCAGAAGCAGTAGCCATCAGACGAGATCCTCGAGACGTGAAGCGGTCGCAACCGCAGGGTTTGACCCGACGCATGACCGAATCTGGGCGCAGAAGCCGGTGCCGCGCGGACACCCGGAGGACCGGGGCCTAGCGACTGGGCGCCTGACGCGCGCCGAACGCCTGCGATTTCAGAAACGTGTACGCCTGGTTGATGGATTTTAGACGCTCTTCGGCGGCCTTGTCGCCCCCGTTTGCATCAGGATGGTGGAGCTTGACCAGCACCTTGTACCTGGCTTTGACAGCGTCGATGGCCACCCCCGGCGCGAGATCGAGAACCTTGAACGCCTCTTCCTCGGGCGTGAGCGGCCGCGACCGCCGCGGCTCCGGATCGTCGTCGCCGAGCAGTCGGCGAAACGCGGCGTCGAGCGCGTCGGGATCGATGCCACGAAACTGGGTCTGCGGCATCCCGTTGGCGCCGCGTGACCCCATCGGCCAGGACGGTCGCTGCCCGACCGTATCGCGCCGCCGCTCGCGCTCGATCTGTTCAGGCGACATGCCGCGATAATAATCCCAGGTCTGATTGTAGGCGCGCACGTGATCGAGGCAGAACCAGTAATATTCGTTGAGCGAATCGCGCGAGCGCGGGGCGCGAAACTCGCCGGTCGCCACGCAGCCGCCATGATCGCACGCACGCGTCGCCGACCGCCGCTTGGAGGCGCTGTCGAGTTCGATCGCGTGATGACGTGCGGGAGGCATACCGCCCACGACTATCCGTCGCCCCGGGTTAACAGGCAAGGAACCGACGGAAGCAACCCGTCAGAATGTCGCGGCGGCGTCGGTCGCGAGCGCACCCGTCGGCGTGGTCGCCCACAGCCGCGCTGTTCCATCGGCCGCGGGCGCGCCAGCAATGGTGAACGGCGCCAGATCGAAGAGCGGCGCCTTGTTACGAAAGCTGAATCGCACCAGAGGCCGTCCCATCACGGATTCCGCGAACCCCATCAACAGCGTCGCCGTCAATGGCCCGTGGACCACGAGCCCGGGATACCCCTCGCCCTGCGTGGCGTGCGAGCGGTCGTAGTGGATGCGGTGACCATTGGCGGTCAGCGCCGAGTAGCGAAACAGCAGAACCGGATCTGGCACGATGCTGCGCTGCCACTGCGCCTCGCCGGGCGGCGTCTCGAATGGCGGCGCGGGCGCGTCGGGCGCAGGCGCGTCGCGATAGACGATGTCGTGCTCCTCCTCGATGGCGAACACCTCGTCGGCGAAGACGCGATGGCGCACGAGCACGAAGACCATGCTGCCCGACCGCCCATGCTTGAGCTCGACATTCACGATCTCCGAATATCGGCGCAGCACGGCGCCGATCGGAATCGCCGCGCGGAAACTCAGCCGCCCGCCGGCCCACATGCGTCGCGGCAGTTTCACGGGCGGCAGGAACCCGCCGCGCTTGGGATGGCCATCGACGCCGAGATCGCGGGCACGAACCATCGGATTGAAGAACATCCAATGCCAGCCCGGCGGCAGCGCATCTCCAGGCTCCGGCGCGGCGTCCAGATCGAGTGCGGCGGCGAAGTCGCCGACCCGACGCAGGTCGCAGTGATCGGTGACGGTGTCGCGCCGTCCGATCCAGCCGCGCAGTTCGTCGACATCGAGCGTCATCCGCCGAACTCCGCGCGGATCGCCGGGCCATCCGCGCCGAGCGCGGGAACGCCACCGAGCGCCGGCGATCGCACGCCATCGACGATCGGCGGCGGCGCTGGAATCTCGATCGTCCCGGCGGGCGTCGCGACGCTGACGCGGCGGAGCTGGGGATGGTCGGAAAACGCCGCGACGGAATTGACGCGGCCATAGGCCACGCCGGCCGCGACCAGCTTGGCGCAGAGCGCCTCCGTCTCCAGGGTCGCGAAGACGGCGCCGATCAGCGCGTCCATGCGCGTGCGATGCGCGACGCGTTGCAGATTGGTCGAGAAGGCGGGATCGCTTGCGAGGTCGGGACGCGCGAGCACGTCCGCGCAGAACCGCGTCCACTCGCGATCGTTCTGAATCGAAATCAGGATCGGCGTGCCGTCGGCGCTGGCGAAGGCGTTGTAGGGCGCGACCGAGGGATGCATCAGGCCGACGCGGCGCGGCGCACCGCCGCCGTAATCATGGAACAGCAGCGGCACCGCCATCCAATCCGCCATGCCGTCGAACAGGCTGACCTTGATCGCCGCGCCGATTCCCGAGCGGCCGCGCCGGATCAGCGCCTCGAGAACCGCCTGATGCGCGTACATCCCCGCCGCGATGTCGCAGACGGAGACGCCGACGCGAGCCGGCGAGTCCGCCGTGCCCGTGATGCTCGCCAATCCGGTCTCGGCCTGGACCAGCATGTCGTAGGATTTCATCTGCGCGTAGGGGCCCTCGTCGCCATAGCCGGAAATGTCGACGGTGATCAGTTTGGGATTCACCCGGCGCAGCATCTCGGCGTCGAAGCCGGCGCGTGCCGCGGCGCCGGGCATCAGGTTCTGGATGAACACGTCGGCGCGGGCGAGGATCCGGTGCAGCAGCGCGGCGTCCTCGGGCTGCTTGATGTCGGCGACCAGCGATTGCTTGCCACGATTGAGCCACACGAAATAGCTCGACTGCCCCTTGGCGGCCGCGTCGTAGCCGCGCGCGAAGTCACCTTCCGGCCGTTCGATCTTGATCACGCGCGCCCCGGCATCGGCCAGGCGGCTGGAGCAATACGGCGCCGCCACCGCCTGTTCGAGCGCAAGAACGAGGACGCCGTCGAGCGCGGGACTCTGCATCGGGTTCGCTGTCATGGAGTGTTGCGGCGCGACCCTATCAGCGCAGCCGCGAGCGTCAAACCCGCACCCGCTCGGCGCATCCGCGCGGACTTAAGTCACAATTAAGGGGATTACCCGCAATCTCAGCGCATTCAACCGGCGCATCATGATCTCTCTTCCCCTCCCCGGCGACCCCCTGCCTTGGTTCACCGCCGCGACGCGCGCGATGCCGGATTTCCGGATCCATAGCGTCGCCGGCCGCATCGGGGTGTTCTGCATGCCCGGCGATCTCGGCGATCCCGGGCGGCGCAGGATGCTCGATCGGCTACGCGCCCGCCGCGATGTGTTCGACGGCACGCATGCCGGCATCTACTTTCTCGTGCGCGAGCCCGACCGGTCAAG
>JANNTF010000251.1:0-1881 GCA_031403455.1 Alphaproteobacteria bacterium
CAAATTTCGCCTTCGACATGGGTCTTGCTCCGCTTTCTCTCGTTCTTTGTCAGGATCGGCCGTTAGGCCATCTTGGCGACCACTTCGTCAGCCACGGCCTGGGGCACGCGCTCGTAGTGGTCAAACAGCATGGTGAATTGGGCACGGCCCTGGCTCATGGACCGCAAGGTGTTGACGTAACCGAACATATTGGCCAGCGGCACCATCGCGGTAATCACCTGCGCGTTGCCACGTGCTTCCATGCCCTGGATCTGGCCACGGCGTGAGTTCAAGTCGCCGATGATATCGCCCATGTATTCTTCAGGCGTCACCGCCTCGACCTTCATCATCGGCTCGAGCAGCTTCGGACCGGATTTTGCGATGCCTTCCTTGAAGGCTGCGCGCGCCGCGATTTCGAATGCAAGCGCGGACGAGTCGACATCGTGATAGTCGCCGTCGATCAACGTGACCTTGTAATCGATTACGGGGAAACCGACGAGCACGCCGGTTGAGCGCGCGCTATCAAGCCCCTTCTCGACGCCCGGAACGAACTCGCGTGGCACCGCGCCGCCGACGACATCGTTCTCGAACTCATAGCCCCCGCCAGGAGTCAATGGTTCGAACCGCAGCTTGATGCGGGCATACTGACCCGAGCCGCCGGATTGTTTCTTGTGCGTGTAATCAACTTCGCCAATCCGCGAAATCGTCTCGCGATAGGCAACCTGCGGCGCTCCAACACTGGCCTCGACCTTGTAGGTTCGGCGCAAAATGTCGACCTTGATCTCCAGATGGAGTTCGCCCATTCCCTTGAGGATCGTCTGACCAGACTCCTGATCCGTGGCCACACGGAAGCTTGGATCTTCCTGCGCGAGCTTGACCAGGGCCGCCGACATCTTCTCCTGGTCAGCCTTGGTCTTCGGCTCGATCGCAACTTCGATCACAGGATCCGGGAATTCCATCCGCTCGAGCACGATCGGCTTTTCAGCGTCGCACAACGTGTCGCCGGTGATCGTGTCCTTGAGACCGACGAGCGCGATGATGTCCCCGGCGCGCGCCTCTTTGATCTCCTCACGGTCCTTTGCATGCATCAAGAGCATACGGCCGATGCGCTCGCGCTTATCGCGCGCCGAGTTTATCACGCCGGTACCGGACTCGATCACACCCGAATAGACACGAAAGAAGGTCAGCGTGCCAACGAACGGATCGACCATGATCTTGAATGCGAGGCCAGAGAATGGCTCCTCATCGGAGCATCCGCGCTCAATTTGCGCCTTGCCATCAAGGGTCGTCCCCTTGATAGCCGGGACATCGCTCGGCGACGGCAGAAAATCGACAACGGCGTCGAGCAGCGGCTGCACGCCCTTGTTCTTGAACGCCGAACCGCAGAGGACGGGATAGAATTTTCCAGTAACCGTCCCGATCCGGATGCACTTCTTCAGCACCTCTTCGGACGGGTCCTGGCCACCGAGATAAGCTTCGAGCGCAGCATCATCGTACTCGACTGCGATCTCGATCATCTTGGCGCGATGTTCAGCAGCCTGTTCTTTCAGGTTATCGGGGATCTCCCCCACCACGAACTGCGCGCCGAGCGTCTCTTCTTTCCAGATGATCGACTTCATGCGTACGAGATCGATGACGCCGATGAACTGGCTTTCCGCACCGATCGGCAGTTGAAGCGGCAGTGGAATGGCGCCCAGTTTCTCCCTGATCGAGTCGACGCACATGAGGAAGTCGGCGCCGATCTTGTCCATCTTGTTGATGAAGCAGATGCGCGGCACATCGTATTTGTCGGCCTGGCGCCAGACCGTCTCCGATTGCGGCTCCACGCCGTTGCCGCCATCGAACACCGCTACGGCGCCGTCGAGCACACGAAGCGAGCGCTCGACTTCGATCGTGAAGTCG
>JANNTF010000252.1:0-6953 GCA_031403455.1 Alphaproteobacteria bacterium
TGTTGCGCGACCTGGGCATCCGCAAGGTGCTTGTCGTGCTCGACTACCTCGGCTTGGAGATGAACCTCCTGCCCCGCGTCAAGCTAGGGCAGCCGGACTACATCCGCATGGCGGTCGACAGCGTCGAGATCGTCGACGCGCTGACCGTCCGTCTGCACCTGAGCGAGCCCAACGCGCCGCTGGTGGCCGTGCTCGCCGATCGCGCCGGCATGATGCTGTCGCCCCGGGCGCTGGCGATGCTCGGCGACAAGGTCGCGAGCCAGCCCGTCTGCGCAGGGCCTTTCCGGTTCGTGCGTCGGGTCGCGCAGGAGCGGATCGTGCTCGAACGTTTTGACGGCTACTGGAACGCGAGCGCGATCCATCTCGACGCGATCACCTACACCATCATGCCCGACACGACGGTGCGGTTGGCCAATCTGAGGGCGGGCCAGCTCGACATGATCGAGCGCGTCCCGGCGACCGACATGAAGCCCGTGCGCGCCGACGCGAAGCTGCGCTTGATCGCGGCGACCGGTCTCGCCTTCCAAACCATCTCGATCAATGTCGCGAATGGTGAGAAGGCGAACACGCTGCTCGGCCGCGATCCACGCGTTCGAGAGGCCCTGGAGCTGGCGCTCGACCGCCGCGCCATCAACCAGGTCGTGTTCGACGGCGAGTTCGTGCCGAACAACCAGACCGAGGCGCCCGGTACGAGCTATCACGTCGCAGCGCGGCCGGTGCCGACCCGCGACGTCGGACGCGCGAGGGCGCTGCTGGCGGCGGCGGGCCATGCGCGCGTAGCGTTCTCACTCAAGGTGATCAACAGCCCGGTCGAGATGCAGCTCGCCGAGGTGATCCAGGCGATGGCGGCCGAGGCCGGCTTCGACATCAAGATCGAAGCGATGGAAGCGGCGGCGCAGATCGCCGCGACCCAGCGCGGCGACTATGAAGCGGCGATCGTGGTGTGGAGCGGGCGGCCCGATCCCGACGGCAATTTGTCGATCTGGATGCAGTGCGACGGCTTCATCAACTGGGGCAAATACTGCAACCCCGCTTTCGATACGCTGCTCGGCCGGGCGCGCGCCGTGACCGCGGTGCCGGAGCGCCAGGCGATCTATCGCGAGGTTGTCGACACCTATCTCCGGGATCGACCGCACATCTTCCTGTACCACGCGAAGTGGTTATGGGCGACGAGCGACAAGGTACAGGGCTTCACGCCGGTCTCGGATGGCCTGATCCGACCGCACGGCATCCGGCTCGGCAACTGACGGGATCGAAAGGTCGGGCGCTCTCGCCGGTGTGACTTGACCAGGCAGGTGGTACAGGGTGAGCGTCACGCCAATGCGAACATCATTCCTCAGGCGCTTGATCGTCGCGGCCCTCGTCGTCGTGCTTGCGATCACGGCCAGTCCAACGGGTCGGTTCGTCACGGCGGCGACGGCCATCGAAGCGGCCTGCGACGAGGGTGATTGCGACTGCCCGCAGCCGATGCAGCGGGATGACTGCCGGGCGGCGGATGTGTGCTTCGTAACCTGCACCGCGGTTCCTGGTCTGCACGCGGCGGCGGTGATCCGGATCGAAATCGGTAGGGCCGTCAGAGCCGCGATCACGCCGCGATCGATGGCATCGCGCGCCATTCCGCCGCCCATACCTCCCCCGCTCGTCTGATCCGAGACGGCGCGCGCGCCCGCGCCGCGATACCTGCGCCGTCGCCGCCGCTTCCCCGCGGCTGGGCTTCGGCGTCGATGTCATCGGATCACGAGGAGCAAGACCATGAACTCGAATCTCGCGCTGGCGGGCGCCGTGATGGCGGCCGCCGCGGCGCTCGTCGCGATGCCGGCCATGGCCGGCGCCGACGACTATGCATTCCAACCCGTCAATGCGGAGGTGAAGACCGGCAAGGGTGTCGTCGTCGCCGTGCGCCTGCTCCACAAGCTCACCGGCAAGCCTGTGACCGACGCGATCATCTTCCGATCGCGGCTCGACATGTCGCCCGACGGCATGGGCCAGATGACGGCACCGCTGGCCGCATCGCCGGCGACCGAGCCGGGCGTTTACATGTTCCGCACCGATCTCGTGATGTCAGGCGGTTGGTCGCTCAAGCTGATGGCGAAGGTGCAAGGCGAGCCCGCGACGATCCAGGGCATCGTCATCTTCGCGGCCAAGGACTGAGAGGCGGCCATGCGACGCATCGTCATTGCCGCTTCTGTCCTCGTCACGGCGATCGCCGGGCTGGTCGTTGGATATCGCTTCGGAGCCGGGAACTGGCCGCCGCTTCCGCCGCACGCGTCGATCAGCCGTGTACCGAGTGCCGCGACCGGCGCGGTGCTCTACTGGCGCGATCCCGACGATCGTCCCGTCTACTCTGCCAAGCCGTCGCGCACCCCCGATGGGCGCGCCTTCGTCGCCGTACGCGATGCTGAAGAGCCGGACTTCCCCCAGCCGGTCGACGCGGATGCCGCTTCCGACAGCAAGGCCGGGGCGCCGCCATCGCGACGAATCCTCTTCTATCGCAATCCGATGGGCCTTCCCGATACCTCGCCAGTGCCAAAAAAAGACTGGATGGGGATGGACTACATCGCGGTCCATGACGGCGAGGAGGCATCCGACGACGGCACCGTGACCGTGAGTCTCGATCGCGTCCAACGCAGCGGCGTCCGGACCGAAGCGGTGGGGCGCCGCGCAATGTCACGACCGATTCGAATCCCCGGCATCATCGAAATCGACGAGCGGCGCGTGCGGGTCGTGACGCTGCGTTCCGACGGCTTCGTCGAGGATCTCTTCGTCAACGCAACAGGCCAGACGGTCCGTGCCGGTCAGCCACTGTTCCGGGTCTATAGCCCGCAGATCCAGCAGGCGCAGATCGATCTCCTGGTGGCGATGCGCGATCGCGGACCGCGATCCGCCGAGGCCGAGCGAGCGCTGCAAGGACCGACGCAGCGGTTGCGCAATCTCGGCGTCCCGGAAGCGCGCATCCGCGAAGTGCGCGAGACCGGCGCGAACCCGCGCACGCTCGACTGGCCGGCGCCTGCCGCGGGCATCGTGCTCGAGAAGCGGATCCTCGACGGGCAGCGCGTGATGGCCGGCGACGAACTCTACCGGATCGCCGATCTCGGCATGGTCTGGGCGATCGCTAGCGTCGCCGAGCAGGATCTCGGCCAGATCCGGATCGGCGATGCCGCGACGGCGACGCTGCTCGCCTATCCCGGCGAGATCCGCGAGGGGCGCGTGGCTTTCATCTATCCGGATCTCAAACCAGAGACGCGCACCGCGCGCGTGCGGGTCGAGCTGCCCAATCTCGATTTCCGCCTGAAGCTGCAGATGTACGCCGATGTCACGATCCACACGGCGGCGAGCGGAGGCGCGGTCGTCGCCGTGCCGGACTCGGCGGTGATCGACAATGGTTCGCGCCAGATCGTTCTCGTCGCCCGCGACGCGGGCCGCTTCGAGCCGCGCGTCGTTCGCCTCGGCCGGCGCGGGGAAGGCTTTGTCGAGGTGACCGACGGGCTCGCCGAGGGCGAGACGGTGGTCACGTCGGCGAATTTCCTGATCGACGCCGAGAGCAATCTCCGCGCTGCGCTGAAGTCCTTCGGTGTCACGGGCACCCCGCCATGATCGCCGCACTCATCCGCTGGTCGGCGCGCAATGTCCTGCTCGTCCTGATCGTGACCGGCTTCGCGACCATGGCGGGACTCTACGCCGTGACGCGCGTACCGCTCGACGCCATCCCGGATCTCTCGGACACGCAGGTGATCGTCTACACCGAGTTTGCGGGTCAGGCGCCGCAGGTCGTCGAGGACCAGGTCACCTATCCGCTGACCACCGCCATGCTGAGCGTGCCGCGCTCGCGCGTGGTGCGCGGCTTCTCGTTCTTCGGCGTGTCCTTCGTCTACGTGATCTTCGAGGACGGCACGGATCTCTACTGGGCGCGCTCGCGCGTGCTCGAGTATCTGAACGCGGCATCCCGGCGCCTGCCCGCCGGCGTGACTCCGACGCTCGGGCCCGACGCAACCGGCGTCGGCTGGGTTTATCATTATGTGGTGCGGGGTGCGCAGCGCAGTCTGGGCGAACTGCGTGCGCTGCAGGATTGGCATCTGCGATACGGCATCGCCAAGGCCGAGGGAGTCGCGGAAGTCGCGAGCGTCGGCGGCTTCGTGCGCCAGTACAGCGTCGTGGTCGACCCGCGTCGGTTGCAGATGCTCGATATCCCGCTGGCGAAACTGCGCGACGCGCTGCGGCTCAGCAACATGGATGTCGGCGGCCGCACGATCGAGCTGGCGGAAACCGAGTTCGCCGTGCGCGGCCGCGGCTATCTGCGCGGCATCGCCGATCTCGAACAGATCGTGGTCAAGAGCGATCGCGGCGTTCCCGTCCTGCTGCGCGACGTGGCCCGTATCGAGATGTCGCCCGACGAGCGGCGCGGCATCGCCGAGATGAACGGCGAGGGCGAAGTCGTCACCGGGATCGCGGTGCAGCGCCAGGGCGCGAACACCCTGTCCGTGATCGCCGCCGTCAAGGCGAAGCTCGCCGAGCTGACCGCCAGCCTGCCCGCGGGCGTATCGATCGAGGCCGCTTATGACCGCTCCGATCTGATTCATCGGGCGATCGCGACGCTGAAATCCACGCTGATCGAGGAGAGCCTGATCGTCGCGCTGATCTGCGTCGTGTTTCTGCTGCATGTCCGCAGCGCCCTGGTCGCGATCGTCACGCTGCCGGTCGGCATCCTCATGGCCTACGCGATGATGCAGGCATTCGGCCTCAGCTCGAACATCATGAGTCTCGGCGGCATCGCGATCGCGATCGGCGCGATGGTCGACGCGGCGATCGTGATGATCGAGAACGCGCATAAGCATATCGAACGCGCACCGCCCGGAGCCCCGCGCGTCGACATCTTGATCGAAGCCGCGACCGAGGTCGGACCGGCGCTGTTCTTCAGCCTCCTCGTCATCACCGTCTCCTTCCTTCCGATCTTCGCGCTGGAAGCCCAGGAAGGTCGGCTGTTCCGGCCCCTCGCCTACACCAAGACCTTCGCCATGGCCGCCGCGGCTTTGCTGTCGGTGACGCTGGTGCCGGCGCTGATGGTCCTGTTCGTGCGCGGGCGGATCATCGCGGAGAACCGCAATCCGCTGAACCGACTCCTCATCTGGCTCTACCGGCCGGTGATCGGCATCGTCCTGCGCTTCAAGGTGACGACGCTGCTGCTCGCGCTCGCCGCGCTCGCCGCCAGCGCCTGGCCCGCCGCGCGGCTCGGCAGCGAGTTCATGCCGACGCTCAACGAGGGCACTCTGTTCTACATGCCGACCACGCTGCCGGGTCTCTCCGTGACCAAGGCGGCGGAACTCCTTCAGACCCAGAACAAAATCATCAAGTCGTTCCCGGAAGTCGCGTCCGTCTGGGGCAAGGCCGGCCGCGCCGCGACCGCGACCGATCCGGCGCCGACCGAGATGTTCGAGACGATCATCAATCTCCGACCGGAATCGGACTGGCGGGCCGGCATGACCTTGGACCGGCTGATCGCGGCGATGGATCGCGCGCTCCAGTTCCCGGGCGTATCGAATGCCTGGACGATGCCGATCAAGGCGCGCATCGACATGCAGTCGACCGGCATCCGCACGCCGGTCGGCGTCAAGATCTTCGGTCGCGAACTCGGGGAGATCGAGCGTCTGGCGCGCGAAATCGAGGTCGTGCTGCGCAGCGTTCCGGGCACGTCGAGCGCCTTCGCCGAGCGGGTGATCGGCGGGTACTACCTGAATATCGATCCGGATCGCGCGCAGCTGGCGCGCTATGGGCTGATGATCGGCGATGTCCAGGACGTGCTCGCGATGGCGCTCGGC
Organism: Alphaproteobacteria bacterium; assembly: GCA_031403455.1. Lineage (GTDB taxonomy): Bacteria > Pseudomonadota > Alphaproteobacteria > CACIAM-22H2 > CACIAM-22H2 > CAIOSQ01. The sequence goes on from JANNTF010000252.1 coordinate 5,814, forward strand.
GCCGAGACCATCACGACCACCGTGGAGGGCCGCGAGCGCTATGCGGTCAACATCCGCTACCCGCGCGATCTGCGCAGCGATCCGCAGGCCATCGCGACGCAGGTGCTGGTGCCGCTGCCCGCAGGCGGCGCGGTGCCGCTGGGCCAGGTCGCGCGGATCGAGCTGTCCCAGGGACCCGCGACGATTCGAACCGAGAACGCGCAGCTCGTGGCCTATGTCTTCGTCGATCTGCGCGACCGTGATCTCGGCGGCTATGTCGCCGATGCGCGCAAGGCCGTCGCCGCGCAGGTCTCATTCCCGCCGGGCTATTACGCCGCGTGGAGCGGCCAGTTCGAATATCTGGAGCGCGCCGAGGCCCGGCTGGCGATCGTGGTGCCGGTGACGTTGCTGGCCATCCTATTCCTGCTCTACCTGAATTTCCGGCGCGTGACGGAGACGCTGATCGTGATGCTGTCACTGCCCTTCGCGCTGATGGGCGGGCTGTGGCTGATGTGGTGGCTCGGCTTCAACCTGTCGGTGGCGGTCGCCGTGGGGTTCGTCGCGCTCGCGGGGGTCGCGGCCGAAACCGGTGTCGTGATGCTGATCTATCTCGATCGCGCGCTCGTGGAGACGCGTGCGGCCTGCACGGCCGAGGGCCGGGCGATGACTCGCGCAGACCTGCACGCCGCGATCGCTTCGGGGGCGGTGGATCGCGTACGACCCAAGATCATGACCGTCGCCGCCATCATCGCCGGGCTGGTACCCATTCTCTGGAGTCACGGGGCGGGATCCGAAATCATGCAGCGCATCGCCGTGCCGATGATCGGCGGCATGGTCTCGTCGACCGTGCTGACGCTGGTCGTCATTCCGGCGATCTACGCACTCGTCAAGAGCATCGGCTTGCCGCCGCGCGCAGACGTCGCCGCTCCGGAGCTGTCCCAGAATCGAGACGGCCGCTTCGAGGGCAAAAGGGCCGGCGACCCGCGGCGCGCCCCCCGCCGCGGCCGCCGGCAAGAGCTTCTTCAAGATCTCCTCCGTCAGCGATTGAAGGAGCGGCGAGGCCGCGTCCGAGTTCGCGAGGAGGACGACCGCCGAGCGCGTCGCGGGAACGACCGTGTTCCGCGCGTTGAATCCGCTGACGCCGCCCGAGTGCGCGAGGAC
>JANNTF010000253.1:0-3104 GCA_031403455.1 Alphaproteobacteria bacterium
GGCGAGCGCGTCGTGGCCGGGATTCTCCGGCAGCGTCGCGGAGAAATCGATGAAGTTGCGGTTGAGGTCGACATTCTCCTCGGTCACGCGGCGAAGCCAAGCGAAGCCGTAGGGATTGATCGCGTGGATCAGCAGCACGGCCACGTCGTCGGGCAAAGCGCGCGCACCGCCCGCCAGCAGGAAATCGAGCATCGCGCTCGAACCGGTGAAACCCTCGACGCCATGCGTGGCCGATTGCAGCGCGAGTACCTTGCGCGCACGCATAGGCCCGATCCACGCGACATCGGTGGCGAGTTCCTCGCCTTGCGGTCCGCGCCCCGGATTGGCGTAGCTCTTCAACCGCGCATCCACGCCGCGGATCGCCGCGAGGAATTTCGCCCGCGCGCCAGCATAGTCGCTGGCGAAGCAGGCGGCGAAATCGAAGGGATGAGCGAGCGGATGCGTGGCCATGGCGCTCACCAATCCACGATCGTGCCGTCGGGCAGCACGGCGTCGCGCGACGTGAAGGGTTCCTGCTTGAACGGATGTTTCTTCGCTACCCGCTCATCGACCTCGATGCCGAGGCCGGGCGCTTCGGGAATCTGCCAGCTGCCATCGATCATCTTGATCGGACCCTGCACGATCTCGCCATACCAGGGCACCGCGCCGACCATCTCCTCCTGGATCACGAAATTGGGCGTCGCGACGTCGAAATGCAGCGCCGACACGCCGGCGATGGGGCCGAGCGGATTATGCGGCGCCACGCCCATCATCGCCGTCTCGGCCATCGCCGCGATCTTGCGACCCTCCCAGATGCCGCCGCAATGGCAGAGATCGGGCTGCACGATCGCGACCGCGCGGATGCTGCAGAGATCCTCGAAGTCGCGGCGATCGATCAGCCGCTCGCCGGTCGCGATCGGCACGCGCGTGCGCTCCGCCACCTGACGCATCGCCTGCGCATCGCCGGGCTGAATCGGCTCCTCGGCGAACATCGGGCGATAGGGCGCGAGGATCTCGATGCATTGCACGGCGAGCGACACCGAGCCCGGCTTGCCGTGGAAATCGACCATGATCTCGATGTCGTCGCCGGCGGCCTCGCGTAAGGTGCGCATCCAGCCATCGATGCCCTTCAGCGCCTTCACGTCGAGCGTGTAGTGCATATAGAGCGGGAACAGCACCTTGAACGCGCGATAGCCCTTGGCGAGCACCTGGTGCACGTAGGTCTCGAGCTGTGCGCGTTCCTTCTGGTCGTAGACGGCGCGCATATTGCCGAGGCCGAGATGGGTGTAGACCGGCACGCGGTCGCGCGTCTTGCCGCCGATCAGGCGCCACACCGGCAGGCCGACCGATTTTCCGAAGATGTCCCACAGCGCCTGCTCGATGCCCGCGATCGCGGAGCGTCCGATGACGCCGAGCTTCCAGAAGCCGTGCTTGGTCATGACGCGCACCGCGTTCTCGATGTCGCGCGGATCGGCCCCGATCATCAGCGGCGCGAGATCCTCGACGCAGCCGACCACCGCGCGCGTCTTCCATTCCAGCGTCGCCTCGCCCCAGCCGAACAGCCCGTCCTGATCGGTCTCGACCTTGACGAACACCCAGTTGCGCATCTCGGCATTGACGACCAGCGTGCGGATGGCGGTGATTTTCATCGCTTCGATTCTCCCTCAGGACGCCGCGAACCTAGCGGGCCCGATGCTCAACGTCTCCCTTCCCGTGACGCCGCCTGCTGCTCAGGAGGGGCGAAGCGGCGCGGGTCAAACGGCGCGATCGGCAGATTGGTCGCGCCGTTGACGATCAGCTCGGCGAGCGCGGTACCGACGGCGGGGAAGAGCTGGAAGCCGTGTCCAGAGTAGCCGAAGGAATGGAACAGGCCGGGGGCTACGGCGCTGGCGCCGATCACCGGGATGCCGTCCGTGGTCTGTGCTTCGATGCCGGTCCAGCAGCGCAGGATGGCGACTCCCGCCATGTGCGGAAACAGGTCGGTCGCGATGCGCGCGGCGACGGTGAGGTTGCGAAAGTCCACGGTCGAGGTCTCGCTTGCGGGATCGCAACCGCCCTGGTGGCCGCCGCCGATCAGCACCGTCCCCTCTGCGGTCTGCTTGAACGAGAGCGCGCGGCCGGTCGCACCGACCGTCGCCGCGAGGAACGGCGACAGGCGCGCCGTGGCGATCATCATGCTCGCCTTCACGCCGCAGGGGATCGGATCGCCGGCAAGGGCGGCGATGTCGCGCGCCCAGGCACCGGCGGCGTTGACCACCACCTCGGCGTCGTGGACCGCTTCGGTTGTGGCGACGCGCCAGCCCTGCGCGCACCGTGCGAGCGCAATGACGCCGCTGTCCTCGCGGATCTTCACCCCCGCGCCCTCGCACGCCCGCCGCCACGCTGTCACCGCGCGGAAGGGATCGGCGGCACCGTCGTCGCGACAGACGATGGCGCCGAGGCAATGCGGCGAGAGCGACGGCACCATCCGGCGCAACTCGGCGCGCGCGATGATCTCCTCGTGCGTCCAGCCGGCGGCGCGCGTCTGCGCGGCGCGGCGCTCGTTCGCATCGAGCTCTGCCGGTGTCTCGGCAACCCGGATCTGGCCGCCTGCGCGGAAGCAGCAGTCGTCGCCGACGATGCGCGCCATCGCGTGCCACATCTCCATGGCGACCATTGAAAGCGCGATCTCGCGGGGATCTCGGCCGAGCCGCCGCACGCCTGCCGCGGTCGCGGTCGACGAATGCCGCCCGACATAACGCCGCTCCAGCAACGTCACTTGCTTCCCGCGGCGCGCCAGGTTCAGGGCCACCGCGAGTCCGTGCAGTCCGCCGCCGATGACAAGCGCGTCCACCTACTCGATCACCTCGTCGGCCCGTAGCATGACGATGGACGGGATCGTCAGGCCGATCGCGTGGGCGGCACGAAGATTGACGACCAGATCGTAGCGCGTGGGCTGCTGCACCGGCAGGCCGGCGGGATTCTCGCCGCGCAAGATGCGGTCCGCATAGCCGGCCGCGCGCCGGAACATGTCCTCGCGGTCGGCTGAGTACGAGATCAGCCCGCCCGCCTCCGCGAAGGCACGGTCGGAGTAGATCGCCGGAAGGAGGCGGCGCAAAGAGATTGCCACCGGTGGCGTGCTGGCT
>JANNTF010000254.1:0-2308 GCA_031403455.1 Alphaproteobacteria bacterium
CGGTCCATCAGGAGACCGAGGACGAGGACGCCGACGACCAGCACCAGTACCGCGATGCGCAGGCTCGGTGTGGTCGTCGTACGCCCCGCGAGCCGCGCGCCCAGCCACCCCCAGACCAGGGCGATCGGCGCCGAGAATGCATTGTCGATCCGCACGCGGAACTGTCCGTCGCTCGCCCAATAGGCGGCGACGGCGGCGAGGGCCGGCAGCAGCGCCATGCCCGCGACGACCCAGGCGCCGCGCATCCCGTCCAGGGCGCCGGCGACGAACCCGGCAAGCGGCAGAGCCGCGGTCGCGCCGATGAAGCCGAGCCAGCGCAATTGACCCCAGTCGGGCCGCAACTCCAGCGACAAACCGAACTGGCCCGGGTCGATCGAGAGCGCGAGAATCACGAGCGCGGCAAGCAGCGGGCAAGCCCAGAACGGGCGCGGCGCCATGCCGAGAACGGCCCGCCGCACGGCAGCGCCTGCCAACCACGCCATTGACGCCGGCAGCCAGAGATAGGGTTGCAGGAAGCTGTAGCCGATCATCCACGCTGCGGATTGCGTCCGCCCTCGGGCGATGATCGCGAGCGTCGCGCCCGCAGCAATGGCCAGCACGGTGGAGAGCGCATAGCCCTGCCAAGGCGCCTTCCGCAAGGCGGCGACGAAGAGCAGCGGTAGCAGGAGGCTGAGCACGTACCAGGCCAGCGCGATGTTCAGCTCATCGCCCGAGAGCAGCGTCATCGAAATGAAGGCGGGCAATAGCAAGGGCGCGACCATCCAACCCCGTGGCGGCGGCGGCAGCGCCGCGATCTGCCTCAGTTCGATGCCGCTCTTCGCGAGACCCGCGCAGATCAGCGTGAGGATCGCGATGTCGGCGCGGCCTCCGATCGCGACGCTGTCGTCGCCGAGGCTTGGCTGGAGAAATACGCACGGCAGCGTGATTGCGATCACGGCGAACCAGGCCGACCGCCCAAATCGCAGCACGAGCCACGCCGCGATCGGCGGGATCAGCCACGGCGTGTCGATCCCGAGCGGCCCGAACGCCGGCCAGCGCATCGCCGAAAGCCCGATCAGCAGGAGAGTCAGTGCAAGCATGCGCCCCACCCGGAAGCCTGGCCGTGACGAAGGCTCAGCTTACCGAGGATTTGTCAGAGGTGCGCCTTGTGAAGGTAGGTTGATGCGATTGCGGCGTCGTCGCTGGAGGCTTGAATCCGACAATCGATTGCATGTTCTTTCAGTGCGCAACCAGCACCGCCGCGCTCATCCCCGCTGCACGCCCCAGCACCGTGGCGGTGAGCAGGCCGTTGCCCGAGAGGTAGCCCCAGCGCGAGGGGCCCGAGAGGCCTCTCGCGGCGCCGCCGCCGGCGAAGAGATTCGGCAATAGGGTGCGGTCCTCGCGCAGCACGCGCGCGCTCAGGTCGACGATGAGGCCGCCTTGGGTGTGGTAAAGGGCGCCGGTGACTTTCACGCCGCAGAAGGCGGGCGCGAGCGCGGCGCCTGAGAAGACACGACCGAAGCGGTCGGGTGCGCCGCTGAGGCGCGCGGCTTCGGCTTCGGCGAGGCTTTGCGCGACCGCCGCCGCGGGCAAGCCGAGCTGGCGCGCGAGATCTTCGATCGTCGCGGCCTTCTTGATCCCGCCGAGCGCCAGCACTTCTTCGTAGTCGGTGAAGCCGCGCACCGGCTTCTCGCGCGTCTCGTCGAAGATCACCCAGGCCACGCGATCAGGCTGGCGCACCACCTCGACCGCCTGCTCCGAATAGCCTGCCGCTTCGTTGGAGAAGCGCTCGCCGCGCGCGTTCACCTGGAACCCGCCGCCGGTGATCAGGCCATACGTCATCGTGTTGCCGTAAGGGTGCGCGACCGCGCCGTGGCCCTGATAGCTGCCCATGTCGGCGACCGCGGCGCCGAGCGAGATTCCCCACCGCACCGCGTCGCCGGTATTGCCGACATGGCCCATGTAATCGGCCTCCGCGATCTCCGGGATGTATTCGCGCAGCATCTCACGATTGCCGCCGAAACCATTGCACGCCAGCACCAGCGCCTGGCAGCCCACGGTCTCGCGCTGGCCATCGCGACGCCTGAAGCGGAGCGCGCGCACGCGGCCGTCGGGATCGGCGAACAGATCCTCGACCAAGGCGCCGCCGACGATGTCGATGGCCTTGCGGCCCGCGGCGGCGAGCAAGGCGGCCTCGAGTTCGCGGCCGGAACGATGCGGCGTCGCATGCATGCGCAGCTTCGAGTGGCCGGGATAGAGGAACCCGTCCACCAGAGTCAGCACCACGTCATGACTCTGCATGAGCCAATCGACCGTGGCGCCGGACGCT
>JANNTF010000255.1:0-2654 GCA_031403455.1 Alphaproteobacteria bacterium
CTATAGAAGACATGTGCCGGACGCGCCAAGCGGTTGCGTCGGGTTCAGAGGGAAGGACCTCCCGCATGTCCGACAAGCCCGGCGCCCCCGCGCCCGCCTCGATCGCCGCGCAGGCGCTCGGCTGGATCGAGCCGACGACGAAGGCGATCGTGCCGCCGATCCATATGTCGTCGACCTTCCTGCGGGACGACGACAATCAGTTCCGTTCCGGTCGCGTCTACGCGCGCGCCGACAACCCGACCTTCGATCAGGTCGAGGCGACGCTGGCCGCGCTCGAAGGCGGCACCAAGGCGTTGCTGTTCGCGTCGGGCATGAGCGCCGCGACGGCCTGTTTCCTTGCGCTCGAACCCGGCGACCACGTCGTGGCGCCGACGGTGATGTACTGGTCGTTGCGCAACTGGCTGCTCAATTTCGCCACGCGATGGGGCCTGAAGATCACGCTCGTCGACATGCGCGATCTCGACGCGGTGGCGGCTGCGACCCAGCGCGGCAAGACCAGGCTGATCTGGGTCGAGACGCCGGCGAACCCGATGTGGCATGTGACCGACATCGCCGGCGCCGCGACGATAGCGCATGCGGCGGGCGCGCGGCTGGCGGTCGACTCGACCGTGGCCGCGACCGTGTTCACCAGACCGCTGGCGCTCGGCGCGGACATCGTGATGCACGCGGCGACGAAGTATCTCAACGGCCACTCGGATCTGATCGCCGGCGCGCTCGTCACCGCCCACGCGGATGATTACTGGGAACGGCTCCGTCTGATCCGCGCGCAGCTCGGCGCGACGCTCGGCTCATTCGAGGCCTGGCTCCTGCTGCGCGGCATGCGCACGCTGTACCCGCGAGTCGAATGGGCGGCGCGTTCGGCGGCGCGCCTGTCCGAGCGTCTGGTCGCTCATCCGGATGTCATCGAGGTTCTCTATCCTGGACTGCCGAGTTCGCCCGATCATGCGATTGCCGCGCGTCAGATGAGTGGCGGCTTCGGCGGCATGCTCTCGGTTCGGACACGCGGCGGCGAAGCGGCCGCCATCGCGACCGCGGCGAAGGTCGCGTTGTGGAAGCGCGCGACGTCGCTGGGCGGTGTGGAGAGTCTGATCGAACATCGCGCCAGCATCGAAGGGCCGGGGACGCCCTGCCCCGCCGATCTGCTGCGTCTCTCGGTCGGTGTCGAGGCGCCCGACGATCTCTTCGACGATCTCGACCGCGCGCTGCGTCGCGCGCATGGGAACACCTGACGCCGGTGTTCCGCGACGCGTTTAGAGACTGACGGGCGCGCCCGAGGCGATCGATCTCACCATCGCGTCGAGCACATCCATCGCCGCGACACCGTCGTCGATCGTCGGTGCGTCGGGCCGCGACTTGCCGGCGACGACGTCCAGCCAGGCGCCGAGAATGGCGTGATAGCCCTTGTGATCCTCGTTCGCGGCGGCGGTGAGGTTGGGTTCCCAGATCATCGCGTCCTCGCCGTCGCGCAAGCTCGCCGCGGGATCGTCGACCTTGAAGGTCGGCGCCCGGTACAGCCGCACCTCGTGGACATTGCGCACCTCGACGCGCGCGTCGTCGCCCATCACTTGCCACCATTCCATCGGCGTGGCGCGGCTCTGATGCGTCCCCATCACCAAAGTGCCCAGGCCGCCGCCGACGAAACTGAAATCGAGATGCAGCAGCAATTTGCCCGGCGCGAGTTCGTGGCGGCGCGCATGCAGCGCGGTCGGGCGTCCCATCAGATGCGGCACCAGATCGAGGTAATGGACGCAATGATGGAGGAAGAAGCCGGTGTAGTCGGGATCTCCCGTGAAATAGGTCGGCGCGGTCATGTACTTGCCGAGGAAGCTCGCGCGCATCGTGAATCCGCGCGCGAGATTGATCGCCATCCGGTTGGCGGTCGAAAACCGCTTCATGAAGCCGATGGTCACCGGCTTGCGCGCGCGCGCCGCGGCGTTGGCGATCAGGCGCGCGTCCGACCCATTCGCACCGGGCGGCTTCTCCATGAAAACCGGCAGCCCGCGCGCGAGCGCGGCGATGGCGAAGTCACGATGCTGCACGGGACCGACCGCCATCCCGATCGCATCCAGATCGCCCGCGGCCAGCATCTGAGCCGGTGTCGTGAAGCGGCGCGCCGGGGCGACACCGTAGCGGTCTCCGATCAGCGCCAGCCTCGGCGCATCGACGTCGCACAGCGCGGCCAGCGTGACGGGATAGCGCACGAGTTGCGGCAGCAGCATCTCGCCAGCGTGCCGGCCGCATCCGATCCAACCGATCCTCATCGTGCCCGCCATGCCGAGCCGAGCGTGGCGCGCAGGAAACCGATGCTCGCTCGGAGTTCCGGATCGTAGTCGCGGTCGGGCGCGCGCCATTGCGCCAATGGCACGCCGGGGCGCTCGTCATCGCGGCGGAAGGGCTCGAGCGTGATCGGACCTCGATAGTCGACGGATGCCAGCGCGCGCGCGATCGCCGGCCAATCGAGATGCCCTGATCCGACGAAGCCGCGATCGTTCTCGTTGGCCTGGAAATGCACGATGCGCGGCCCCGCGCGCCTGATTGCGGCGGCGATATCCGGATCCTCCATGTTCATGTGGAAGGTATCGAGCATCCTCCACTCGTCCAATTACCAAGAAGATTAATATTTCTACCAAAAGAACTATTGTCTAAGGTATTGC